>JAKBNO010000023.1 GCA_021831005.1 Thermoplasmata archaeon | reverse complement strand
GTTGCGAGAAGAGCGGACAGAGCATACCAGAACTTCTTTCGTCGCGTTATGGAAAAGAAAGCAGGGAAGCAGATCAAGGCAGGATTTCCGAGATTCAAGTCCGCAGAAAGATACAGATCTATCACATATCCGCAGTCCGGCTTCGAAATACTGGAAAACGGGCACCTCTCTCTTTCAAAGATAGGAAGAATAAGAATGTTCATGCATCGCCAGATAGAAGGACAGATCAAGACTCTCTCTATCATGAGAGATGGAGTGGGAGACTGGTACGCATCCTTCTCAGTAATCCCGGCAGAACAGGAGCATACTGCAATCCAATGGCCTTCAGAAAAATGTGTTGGCGGCGATGTCGGTCTTCTGCATCTCATAACGTTGAGCGATGGAACAATCATCGAGCCACCTAAATTCCTCGCAAAGGGGGAGAAGTCCCTGATAAAGGCACAGAGAAACCTCTCCAAAAAGAAAAAGGGGTCCAACAACAGAGAGAAGGCAAAGAAAACACTCGCGAAAGAACACAGAAAGATCAAGAGGCAGAGGGATGATTACGCTCACAAGGCTTCCAATAAGATCGTTGCAAGCGGTGATATTATTGCTTTGGAGGACCTTGACGGTGCAGGGATGGTTAAAAACCATAATCTAGCCAAGAGCATAATTGATGCCTCCTGGAATACGCTGGTACAGCACATAACCTACAAGGCTGAAAGTGCTGGTAAGGTTGTGGTATTAGTGGATCCAAGAGACTCATCGAAAACATGTTCCAGTTGCGATTGGGTGAAGGAATATATGACTCTTTCTGATCGCATATTTCTATGCGATAGATGCGGGCTTGAGATAGATCGAGATCTCAATGCTTCTATCAATATCCGCAATCGCGGAATCGCAAAGATAGGGAGGGGCACTCCCGAAGTCACGCCTGTGGAGATTGGAGCTCTGCCCGAAAGGGCAACTCCGGTCGTCGAATCAGGAAGCCCCTTGCACTAGCAAGGGGAGGATGTCACTTATTGCCTTAGAGTGAAAGGTTTTTGCACTGTTCTATAATTAAGTATTGTGATCTAAAATGTCTTTACCAAAAGTTTCTGTAATAGGCGCTGGCCAAGTGGGAGCAATGGTCGCGGAACACATCGCAATCAGGGAACTTGCGGACATATACCTGTTCGATGTAGTTGATGGAGTGGCAAAGGGAAAGAGTCTCGACATGATGGAAGCAATGCCTCACTGGGGCTCAGACTCATTCATGGAAGGGTACACTGTAGGACCCAACGGGGAGAACTACGAGAATCTGAAGAACTCAGAAGTAGTTGTAATTACTGCAGGGCTCGCCAGAAAGCCAGGGATGAGTAGAGATGACCTTCTTTACAAGAATGTGGATATTATAAAGAGCGCAGCAGAAAACATAAAGAAATACTCCCCGGACGCAACGATACTCGTTGTGACGAATCCAATGGATATAATGACATATGCAACTTACAGGATAATTTCCCCAAAGAAGCACAAGATAATGGGAATGGGTGGTACCCTAGACAGCGGAAGGTTCAGGACGTTTGTGGCCAAGGAACTCGGAGTGTCCGTCGAAGATGTGGTCGCATTCGTAATAGGAGGGCATGGAGACGACATGGTTCCTTTTGTTAGGTACTGCACTGTTGGAGGAATACCCATCACAGAACTTCTTCCAAAGGAGAAGATAGACGCGATCGTAACTAGGACCAGGGGTGGCGGGGGAGAAATTGTCTCTTACCTGAAGACTGGGTCTGCATACTATGCACCAGGAGTATCAGTCACGGTAATGGTGGAATCGATTCTGAAGGACAAGAAGAGGGTAGTCACGTCTCCTGTTTTACTGGATGGAGAACTTGGAAAGTACTATGGAGCTGATGGATTGTTCGTCGGAGTGCCTATCAAGATTGGAAAGTCTGGAGTTGAACAGATATACAAAATGTCATTTAATGAAGATGAAAGAAAACTCTGGGATGTCACCGTTGGTCACGTCAAAGAGAGCGTCGACAAAGTCAACGCGTACCTCCATCTTTGAGCATCCATCTTCTTCTTTATTTTTCGAGATCTTTCATCCATTTTAGAATATCTTCTCTATTTATTTTTGACAGAATGCTCAAGTAGTTGCACAAAAATTACAAACTGGACATTTCCTAATATCCCTAAATGGAACTGCACCCTACTTCCAAAACAGGGAGAGAAAAAAGTAACACAATTCGATATGTTATTATTACGCAGCTTCATAGTAAGAACTAAGTAGCGTGAATACTTCGATGCGCTATGAGCGATGGGAAGCAGACCGCTCTCAGCAGGGATTACAAGGTTCTGGTCTCTAGTATGGGTATTTCGAGATTCGGAACCTCCACATTCAACCTCGTCATTCTGTGGGTAATACTGAGCGTTACTTCCAACAACGCATTTCTGGCAGGATTGGGTGACGGGTTAATATCTCTTCCTCTGTTCATGAGCTTCTTTGTAGGTGCGTTCATAGATTCATCCATACACAAGAAGAGCCTAGCATACATTGCTAGTCTATTGAGAGCAATTTTCCTCGTTTCTGTCCTGTTTGGAATATACTACAATCACCCATTAGTTACCCTCATTACGATATACGCAAGCGGATTCATGGTTGGACTCACTTCTGATGTCCTCAACTCCATCAGAGCTAACTGGACAAAACAATTCCTTGCCGAAGAGTCGTACAAAGCAGGATCTTCCTTCTCTAACTCTGTCGGTTATGCAGCCGAGGGATTCGGCTTCGCTGCTTCTGGTATCTTCCTAGCTCTGGGGTCAATACACTCCTTTGATGCCATAATACTAGTCTTCATTGCTTCTCTGGTACCACTTTTTCTCATTCACCCAAACGAAATTACGGAAAAGAAAAATACGATCAATTCTGCCAAAGAGGGATTCAGTTTTATCAGCAAGACAAAGTCCCTAAAACAAATTATGGTGATAGCACTCATTGCAAATCTCGTTTTCGGGATGTCGGGAATCGTCTTCATTGCGCTCGTAAAGATCAAACTGGGACTCCCTCCCTACTATGTCAGCGTCATCTTCTTGCTCTTTATTGTTGGAACGATAATTGGCTCTGCGGTTGCACCGAGATTCAAGGGAAAAATAGGAAAACTCAGCTTCGTGACCTTCTCCTTCCTCGGGCTCTCTATATTGACTATCCCATTCTTGAACAATATCCTCTACATTATTCTCCCAGCACTGGTTATTGGGACCATGATAGGACTAGTAAATGTATTCCTTAACACTGCATTTCTGAAAATAATCCCCACCGAAATGATGGCAAGAGTCAATGGTGCATTCAACACATTCTCACTGGGAGCTACCTTCTCCTCTGGTATGCTCGCTGGTCTTATCATACAGCTAACTTCCGTCTCTGTTTCTTTCTTCGTGATTGGGTTTGGAGTTCTTGTAGCTAACCCTTTGTGGTTAATATTCAGGGATCTCTATTCTCTAACTATCTGAGGTGTTGTTCACAACCAGATTTCTCTCGTTCTTGAATGGTTTGCGAGAGCATGATCTCTCAAGTTCGTCCTGCACTGGAGTAAGATTGATAATTCGGGGAAACTTCCAATGCCGTGAACATCAGGGTCGCAACTCGAAAGGATTGGCCAACGATAAGCGAACTTTCCAAATTATCGGGGTACGGAGATTGGATTAATGGGTACGGAGAGGGTTTTGTGAAGGACGGTACCCTTTGATTGCTGAGGAGGAAGTGGCGCTGGGGTTCATGAAATCCGAGCCCGTTCCAGACGGTTCCGTTTGGTTCAGTGCGCTCAGGGTACATCCGCTCCACAGAAGAAAGGGAGTGGGAGAAGCTCTGACAAGCTTTGCCATTGAGCTGGCAAGGAAGAATAATTCGATGTATGTGAGGTTGATCATTGAACCAACCAATTCCGCTTCAATGAACCTTGCTTCCAAATTTGGATTTCACAGGATGGAAGAGTACAGATTTTTTTCAGGAACCTTCGACTCTGCCGGTCTCGAAAGGGTGGACTTTTCAGGTGACGTTTACATCAACCTGGGATGGAGTTTCGCCAAGCTTTCGGATTGCAGAGGGAGAGTGTGTGCGAATTCTTTGGAAATGCAGCATTCGTAGTATTTGAGCGTAATGGACCGTTAGAACAGCGTGATCAAACCGTAATTTTTCAGGATGAACTGGATAGGGCAGGTACCGTTGAAAGAGGAATTACGCCCGTGCCTTTAAGGTACGCAAGTCGGGTGGAAAATCTTTTAAAACCCTTTGATGAATTCAAGAGAGCGGATCTTTATGAATGCGAGATCTAGACCCTGAAGTTGCTTAAAACCCGAGTTCCCGTTCAGATAATAACAATGTCCTCTTCCCTTATTCTCACTGCTTCGTGGACTTCACGCTGTTTTCTTGACATTTCTGTCAGAAATTTTGAATCGTGGCCCTTGACAACATTTCTGAACTTGCTCAATTCGATGAGTATTTCTCTGAATCCATATTCTTGAACAACCCCGAATTTCTCACTCTTCTTCTTATCTCCGATTCCATGACTAGCGAAATGAATTGTACCAGGACGATGCCCTTCATGGTCCTATCGTTGTGACCCCTCATGGGCAATTATTCCAGATCGGTTTTCATGTGCTCAAAACTCTTCCCGATCCTATCTCTGGATCTATAGAGATCGAGTGCCTGATTCCATTCCATCTCTCCCTCGCTGATAGATATCGTTTTGCACATGGTGTTTGTGTGCCTGGATATTGCTCCGCTCCGTCTCTCTATTCTATACCCAGAAGTTGAGGAGGAAGAGCTTCATAAGAGATGTACCAGCACTAATCACAAGAAAGGATTCTCATACTGGCTGATGTGCACACAATAATGACCTTGTATATTCTTTTTGGTCATATATGATCCGATGTCTGGCCAGGGATTCGCGATCCTTAACTTGAGGATAACTCCTCGCTGAAGAGCTTGTGCCTCCCTTCTTTCATTCGATACTGGATAGTATGTTGTGGCTTGATCCACGGATAAGAAACAAGTCTGGGGTGAGTGACGGGGACTAGGAGTTCAACCTGAGATGGTCAAGACCATTTCCGACGGGTGACTACATCGAGTTCAATTAATGGCAATTCTCCTATACGTTGCCTTCCTATCCTAAAAAGCATCTATCGAGGAACAAGTTTAGATGGAAGACCACGGAAAAGGTAGAAGACACATTGACGAGCATCACGACCATAATAGAAGATGATGGAACCGTACTGGAGATGCCAAATAGCGTAGCGATCCATGGTGAAACTGCAGTAAAACCAATAAGAAACAAGCCCAGATAAGAACTGAAATTCTGAAAAGTACTGATCACGAGGAATTAAAGAAGGGCGTAGAATATATCGTTTCTAAAATCAATGAAATCAGGAGTCACGAAGAAAGTTAGCAACATCAAGGAGGTCATGAGAATTAAGTTATTTCTCAAAATCTTGAGGAGCTAGAATTGATTAAAGAGAATTCTCAGGACCATAATTCAAGTATCTAGGGGATGCAAACCTCTGAGACGCAACTGAGATGTTGTATATTCGCAGTTGAGAGGGAAAAGGAAGAGTGAAAATTCTAGATATGAGTTGAGATTACGTAGATGGCAATACCCGTTAAAATGTACAGAATTCCTATTGCAATGTAAACAAGAGTCATTATCAGTTGTTGCTTGTTGATGTACGTCGCATCCGATTCGCTTATGGACTTGTGATAGTAATCCTTGAGATCTTTCGCATATGAAGCCGCGCCAAAATCGTACCACGCTCCGACGAACATCACGAATATCCCTGAAATGAAGAGTATGTCGGGAGTAAAGATGAAGAATTTGTCATAACCGTAGAACGCTGAGTACAGACCCATGCCCATAAGGATGATCGCCAAAATCCCTAGCGGTGGTTCGGTGTATTTCCATCTAGCTCTTCTGACAGCCTCTTTAACTGTTTCGTTAGCGAGGGCCAAAGTTCTGTGCTCGGTCTGCAATGGGTATAACTCCTAGATCCTATTCACTCCTATTCTCAGTGCCTTCGTGAATCTTCTTCAGTTGATCCAGATTAAAGTGACACAGGTACCAGTGGTTTTTTTCGAGATCCATTCTTGGAGGAGGAGTGTCCCTGCAGACTTCTTGAGCGTAGACACATCTCCGATAGAATCTGCAACCCTTGGGAACGTCAATGGCATTTCCAATCTCGCCAATTATCTCTACGGCACCCGGATTCCAGTCGGGAGTGGGCTTGGGAACCGCATTGAGAAGGGCCCTGGTGTATGGATGGGCAGGGTTCCTGACAACGTCCTCTGTATTCCCACTCTCCACTCCAACGCCAAGATACAGGACGAGGAGCCTGTCGCAAACGTACCTCGCTGATGCCAGATCGTGCGTGATGTACAGTACGGATATCTCAAAATTTTTCCTCATCTCAAGAATGAGATTCATGAAACCTGCCCTCAAGGAAACGTCAAGCATTGAAATTGGTTCGTCCATTATTATGAATTCCGGTCTGAGCACAAGTGCGCGCGCTGCGGTAACCCTCTGACGCTCTCCTCCAGATAGCTCGTGAGAGAATCTCTCAAAGAAGTTCTCGGGAGGTATCAGATGAACGGTTGATAGAGCGCTGGCAATCATATCCCTTGATTCCAGTGGATCCTTCGTGACTCTGTGTGCTATTAATGGCTCGTTGACCACATCATAAACAGACATCTTGGGATCAATTGAATCGTACGGATCCTGGAAAATCAACTGTGAAAACCTTCTGAATGCCCTGATCGTCTGATCCTTCTCTTTTGCAGATGTTATTTCTATTGTGGAGGGTGTTCGAGTGGCTTTCCTCTCCCGTTTCGTTCCATGTTCTGGCTTTCTTACGTCTAGACCGGGGTGTATATCGTGTTCTAGAGATTGAACACCGTCCGATCCATGATGGAAGTATGTCACTCTACCGGACGTTGCGTCGAGTAGTTTTATTATGACTCTTCCTAGAGTTGTTTTTCCTGATCCGCTCTCGCCGATCACACCGAATATCTCCCCTCTCCTTATGTCAATGGTCAGATCATCTACCGCCCTGACATACTTGGAGCCAAACTCTTTAGAGAAAAGGGAACCCCCTGCGCTTGTTCTGAGTGTGAAGTACTCCTTTACCCCCTCCAGTCTTACTATAACATCCTCCTCTTCAATGATCGGAGAAGAGAGCATCTCCACCTCTTTTTCTGATTCAGGACTCAACTCCTTCAGTTTTTCCGCATGATGACATCTGGTGAAACGCCCTGGGTCCATCTCCCTCAGTTCCGGTTTCTCTTCTATGCATCTGTTATCAGCAAACTCACATCTGTCGGCGAAAAGACATCCTTTCCGCTCAGCATACGGTGGGGGAGTTGCGCCGGGGATACCCTCCATTCTTCTGCGCGACTTCTCGAGCGATGGGTAACTTCTCATTAGGGCAAGCGTATAGGGGTTGAGCGGTCTCTGATACACGTCCCAGGTGTTGCCAATTTCCATTATGCGCCCCGCATACAGAACCACAACTTTCTCTGCCAGTTGTGACACCACCCCTATGTCGTGGGACACGACTATCATCGCTTTCTTTGACTCGTTCTTGATCCTCTTTAATTCGTGAATTATCTTGGCCTGAATTACAACATCAAGTCCCGTCGTAGGTTCATCCGCTATTATCACCGACGGAGATAGTGCCAGAGCCATCGCTAAGACTGCCCTCTGCTTCATTCCGCCGCTAAGTTCGTGGGGGAATGCCTTTAGAACCGATGAATTCAGTCCTGCCTCCTCCAAGACCTGAATGATCCTTTGTCTTATCTCACCGGTAGTGAGGTTGGTGTGTATCTTGAAGACTTCACCAATCTGTTTTTCTATCGTGTACGCAGGGTTGAATGCGTTCATAGAACCCTGAAAAACCATTGAAGCTTCCTTCCACCTCAAGTTGATCAATTTTTCACTTAGCATCCTTCTTTCTTTCCTTTTGAGCTTTCTATAGTTGACGCCAGATTTCTCCGAATCGGCAACTATCTCGCCCTTCAGTCTCACCTCTCCTTGTACTATTCCATTGTCAGCAACTAGCCCCATGATAGAAGTTGCAAGGGTGGTCTTGCCGCACCCGCTCTCACCTATTATTCCGACGGTCTCACCCCGATAAACGTCTATATCGACTTCCTCTAGGGCAGTAAGGGTACCATCAAAGGTCTTGAAGTTTACTCCAAAATTCCTGAATGAAACAAGGGGCCCATTCCAGGACTCGTCGTTTTCCTCTCTTGTGATTGGATTGGTCAAGGTCATCTACTCCTCAGTCTTGGATTCACCACTTCATCTATCCCCCTAGAAACGAATATGAACCCCATCACAAATAGGGTAAGCGCTATCGTGGGGGGAAGTACCCACCAGGGAGCGGTTGCAGCCAGGAAGAAGTTTTCCTCAAGTGAGTTGAGCATTGCACCCCAGGTTTGAATGGTGATGGGTACAAGACCCAAGAACTGGAGAGTGGCGATTGCCCCTATAGCACCACTTATACTCAGCGAAATCAAATAGCTGAGGAGCGGGAGAATGTTGGGCATCATGTGCCTCCTCATGATCTGAAGAGTTCCCGCCCCGGAGACTCTGGCTGCGTCCACGAACAGCCTTTGTTTGAGGCTTCTGATTATACCCAGTATTGTGAATGTGATGAAGGGCCACCCAGTGAAACTCAGTATCCATATCACGTTGGTAAGGGAGGGCTTGATCACGGATGTCAGTGCAATGAGCAGGGCGAGGAACGGTATTAGGAATACAGTGAGGGTTATGATGTCCAGAACAACGGAGATGAACCCCCTATAGTAGCCTATAAAAATCCCGAAAATAACCGCGACAACGATTCCAATCAGTCCAACCGAGATCCCCACCAACCAATCGGTTGGGAAGCTCGCGATGAATTGACTCCATACGTCGTTACCTGCAGTGTTTGTACCCAGGGGAAAGATGTTGCCAGAAGGGGTGTGGAACGTGGGTGGAATTGGATTGATTACTTTCCCGTTTCCCGAGTACACGTAGACATACCCGTTTTCTGCCCTGAACGTGATGGCCTCAAGCCCGGTGGCTGCGTTCAGTATGAGATACGGCCGAGAGATCCCCTTTAAGGATGTGGGGGCCTCAAGACCCCACGTGAATGGGTTGTTTCCAAGACTCCTTGACAGCGAATAGAGGCTCCCACTTGACGTAGAGATGATAAAGGTATCAGATAGGGGGTCGTAGAGAGGATTGTATCCATAACTACCAGCTCCGGACGCAAGGGATAGCTTCTCTTGTAGATGATTCGGTCCGTTGAGAATGTAGATGTCGTTACCCACTATTGCGGCCACTGTAGACGGAAATCCCGTGCTGCCTGGGGATGAGGAGATTGCAGTCATCGAAGGAGAGGACGACTGAAATATGGAAGTGGCTGCTCCATCCGAAGCGTTCACTGCATATAGCACGCTGGAAGAGGTCCCATTTGCAGTGGCGAGGATGGAATTGTAGCTCCTAGGGCTCCTCTGATAGTCCTGCGGTATAAACACGTTCCCGGTGTACGATACCCCCGTTATATTGTTCTGCCAAGCAAGAGAGCCGTTCATGCGGTATGCATACATGGAATTCTGGTCGGTAACCACCACAAGCTGGGGTCCGCTGTACGCAAAGAAAGCACCGTACACTTGCATACCGCTAGGCGGAGATGAGACGGGAAGCCTTTCCGTCCACGCCACTGAGAGGCCGCTGTCCATGATTTCCGTCAGATAGTAACTGGAATTTGTGGTGCTCTTCGTGACTGCGAAAATCCTTCCGACATTCGATCCCGAGCCGGATAGGCTGGAGGAAGCGCTGTAAAAAGGTATTGCAGGAATGTTGGACTGGTCGATTGGCAGGACGGTGCTAATGGGAGGAAGAACGAAGGAGGAATTATGAAGAGTTGTGCTCTGCCAGATAACTGGGTGAGGGGCAATAAGGGCACCGTTGGAGTTGACGTCTGAAATCCTCGTTAGATTGATGATTCCAGAAGAGGTTGCCACCAGAATATAATTTGAGAGAGTCTCCTCGTAGGTGACCACGTTTACCGACTGAACCAGCGTGAAGACGGACATAGAGATGGGTGTGGATCCACCTATACTCACGTTGGTCAGGTCAAACACTCTGCCCGTTGTGCTTGAGGAATTGGTGAAAAGTTTTAGTGCCTTTATCTGACCATCAGCATTAATCGTATAAACGTAGTTGCTACCCGATACTGTGGCAGATGAACCGTACGAAGATATCTGATTCTGCCTGGCGGTATCATTTCCAACGTAGTAGTGTGAAAGCAGGCTCGGAACGGTCGTGTCTATCGTCGGGGCTATGTAGCTGCTCGGGTCTTTGTGAAGTATGAGAACGGGAGAGAGTATTGTCACTACCACGAAGAAGAGGAGGATGTAGAATCCAACCTTTCCGTAGGCGTTCCTGTAGTAAATATTCCACGTTTTCCTGAACCTGCTAACCTGAAAACCGATCCTTCTTCTTCGTAGTTGTCTCAATCTTTCCTTCTCGGATTGGGGGTCGGATCTCGCAGTTCCACTCTCTCTCATTTGATCACCTTACAGTTTTATCCTGGGATCTAACCACGCGTGGATGAAGTCGACTCCAGAATAGGTTATGATAGTTACAAGAGAGATCACGAAGAGCGCACCTTCGGCAAGCGGATAATCGAGCTCAAGGGTGGCGTTGTAGAGAAGATGCCCTATCCCCGGATATGAAAAAATTATTTCAACAATTACCGCTCCACTCATGAGCAGCGCCAGTTCGAGAGCTATCCTGGTGCTGATTGGAATCATAGCATTTCTGGCCGCGTGGTGAAACATCACGTTTCCTTCAGTAACCCCCTTTGCCCTCGCCGTTCCGATATAATCCTCTCCTAGTATTCCAACCATGGCTGCCCTGGTCGTCAGGAGGTGAGCCGACCCCTCAATTACCACCAGAGAAGTGACGGGTAGGAACAGATAATATGCTACCTTCAGGGGATTTGTCCTCAGCCAGGATAGCTGAAGATAAGTCTCGTTTACAGGGAAGATCGGATACAGAGCCGTTAAATACAACACGAGGACTACGGCCAGAACAAAGAAGGGAATGGCATTGAGCACGTTCGCAGAAGAAATCAGACCCGACTCCTTCCTCGTCCCTCTTACCCATGACGTCACTATTCCAAGGGGGATACCGATAATAAAGGCAAGCACTCCAGCCACTCCAAACAGGAGAAAGGTGTAGGGCAGGGCTATCTTAATGATGTCCCACACCGAAAGATTCTGAAAGTAGTCGTATCCAAAATTGAACGTGAACATGTCCCTCATGTATATGAAGAAGTTAACGGGGTTCCATTTTCCTCCTGCAAGTCCTAGCGATGCCTCGACCGACTTGAGCTTCTGGGCAGAAAGACCGGCCTTGTGGGTAGCACCAAACATCAGAAGTTCGGCGGGATTTCCTGGCATCAGTCTATAAACGACATAAATGACAGCAGCGACAAGGATTGCGAGAACGAATGCCTGTATAATCTTGCGACCTATAAGATAAGGATTCACTGCAAATGGATGGTAACTCTATTTATAATTTTTTCGCAGATTGAATTTAGAAATTCAGAAAAAATCTGTGGTTTCGACACTGACCTTCGGCCACCCAAAATTCTCAAATTAATCTTATGACATAGTTTGTCCAATTTTCGAGGACTCAAATTCAGCAGGCTACCCCATCTACGTTGGTGGTTTAACTCTTCCATCATAATCCTTCAGAAGTTCCAATGCCGTCTGGATTCCCCTTTCAAGCTGGGAATCTCTCCCTTTTCCCCAGTCGTCCGGAGTGTTTTGCACCTCGATAGTGGGATCAGTCCCGTAGTTTTCAACTCCATACCCAACATCCTTGAACCAGAATGCGAACTCTGGCTGGGTCACGATCGTACCGTCAACCAAGGAATGACGGGGGCTTATGCCAACTACCCCTCCCCAAGTCCGTGTTCCTATGACCGGACCTAAGTTGAAGAGCTTGAACGCGTGGGTGAAAATATCGCCGTCCGAACCCGCGTTTTCGTCGACAAGTTCAACGATAGGGCCATTCACTGAATACGCGGGATATGACTCTATCTCTCCTCTCCTCGGTACGTCGTACCCGATTCTCCTCTTGGCGAGCTTTTCCAGGAGTAGTTGTGATACGAATCCGCCTCCATTGTATCTCACGTCTACGATCAGGGCATCCTTCTTCGATTCGTCTGGATAGAGTCTCGCAAACTCCGAAAATCCAGAGAACCCCATGTCGGGGATGTGAACATATCCGACCTTCCCGCCAGTCCTCGTGTGTACTTCTTCCCTGTTCCGTTCCACCCATTCTCTGTAGCGAAGCCTCTTGTCATCGTTCGTCGTCCTTAAATAGGAGATGAATCTCTTTTCTCCTCTCTGAACCTCTAGTGCCACGATGTCATCCGTCCTGTTGAGGAGCAGCTTATCTAGCGAATACACTTCATTCAGTGGTTTGAAGTTGAGAGAAACGATCCGGTCTCCCTCTCTTAGGGGTTCTGATGCGAGAAAAGAAGGAGATTTTTCTCCTTCGTTCGTCAGGTTAGCCTTTAATATGTGCTTAACTTTGTATCCCTCTCTTCCGAAATCGAGGTCGATTCCCAGCTTCCCTACTGGCACGGAATTTGAGTGCGAGAGATCCCCACCGATTTCGTAAGAGTGAGATGTACAGAATTCACCCTGAAATTCTCGGAGGACGTCAGAGAGTTCAAACCTCGTGGAAACGCGACGTACAAAGGCGTCATACTTTTTTGATGCTTCACTGTGCATCCTGTCCATTTTCTTCTCATTCCAGTAGTTCTCTCTTACCAGTCTCTTCGTCTCAGAGAACATCTGTTCCCATTCATCTCTAGAAGTAACTTTGAGCTTCAATCTGGCGTAATCGAACTTGTGTGAACTCCCCTCTCTGGCTCTCTCTCCCAAAGGTTGATCAACTCTTATCTTTGAAATACAGGAGTCCTTGTCCTTGACGAAAACTGTGCTCCCATCTCCTGAAACGACAAAATCTGAAACCCCCTCCATTACCGTTTCCGTTTTCTGATCTACCGGGTTGAATTTGATCAACTTTCCCGTTCTCTTTTCTCTGCTAAAGAGAGAGAATCTTGACATTCCTTCCACGGGAATTTCCAGCAAAAGGACTCCTCCATTACACGCCGATAATTTCTCGTAATTTGAGACCTTAACTCTCAACGATCTTGTCCTCTCTTTGAGTTCCGTGAGAGGGAATTCCTTTTCCTTTCTCTCTTCCTTTTGATTATTAGCGGGACTAGAGGGAAGATTGTCAAGTCTCTTCAGTGAAACTTCGTTCAAGGGAACCACCATAGGCAGACTCGTAACTTGGAATGATAGATCAAAAACGAGATTATCGGGGGTCGGATCCAGATTTCTGTCCGAGAGAAAGTACAAGAAATCACCGTCCTTTGAAAAGGAGGGACAATAATCGTGTGAACCGGGTTCTGTTACTTCAATCACCCTCTTTTCTTTCTCCGAAAATAAACAGATGATACTTGATGGTCCCCTGCCAAAGACATTCCTGATTGGAACAGAATATGCAGCGAGAGTTTCATCACTCGACCAAGTTGGATTCGAAATTATCCCGGTGTTGCTCCTGTCTACTACAGAAATCTTTTCTTTCCTCTTCACCCCCACTCTTACGAGAGACAACTCACCTCTGTTGGTCGTTACTAGTGCCTTGTTGCCCGATGGTGATACCGAAATCGATTCGACTATTCCTCTGGCCAGTTGGATTTTTGCGGTGTCTGAATTCAATAAATCTACAACATATAGATCGTCCTCTCCGTCTCTGTCGGATACGTATACCAGCTTTGAGGAGTTTACCCTCGTGGGAAATTTCACTCTTTCCTTGGAGGTTCCGATTTCGTGTACAAACCCCGGAGCGAAGGGGGTAACAAAAGCGCGCCCTCTGGCGACAATAGATATGTTGTCGCCGGTGGCGTCGGATGACATGTATCCAAGGAACTTTGAAACATCCACAAACTTTTCCTCAATGTTGTCAGGTGAGGCGAGCACGACCGGCACTATTCTGTTCGATCTTTCTGACAGCGGGTCATAGAGGTAAATATCGCCCCCCATCTGGAAAACACATTTCTCTCCGTCCGACTTAGCGTTCCTGACATAGTATTCGTTGAATTCGGTGTGTCTTTTCAGCCCACCTCCCTCTGAATTGACTGAATAGATATTTCCAGTGCCGTCCTTGTCAGTAATAAAATAAAGCCTGTGATTCATGTAGAATGGTGAAGATACGTGGTGCTTGATGTCCACTATCCTCTTGAACCCCTTATTTCCTTCAGAACTCCATATTACGCCGGACTGACCGCCCTGATACTTCTTCCAGTGGGGCATGTCGATTGTGTGCCTCCCTATGGCAACACCATCATCCGTGAACATAATGTGAATGGCTGGTCCATATGGCAGTTTCTTCATGTGCCCCCCCTCCGGGTTTACAGAGTAGAGTTCGGTTAGTGCACCAAAAGGACTCTGGGAATCAGTTGTAACGACCACCTCTCCCGATGGAGTCCATCCAGCAATGTCTGTGTACATCCTCCTGCTGGTGCTTCTTCCGCACAGGTAGGTTATTCTCTTGATCCGTCCGTTTCCTAGATTGATGGTGTATATGTCAGCCATGCTTCCATCCTCTCC
>JAKBNO010000086.1 GCA_021831005.1 Thermoplasmata archaeon | reverse complement strand
GAACGGTCATATTTCAGAGGACCTGGAGACATCTATCTTGGAGAACGAAACTGCCGAAAACAGGTGCATAGGCCTCACGGTTGAGACGAGACCCGACTGGTTCTTTGAAAGGGAAATGAACCTGGCGCTGGGATATGGAACGACAAAAGTGGAACTGGGGGTACAGACGGTATTCAACGACATTCACCGTGAGACGAAGAGGGCGCACAGGATGTCTGACGTCATAAGGTCAACGAGGTATGCCAAAGACTCTGCATTCAAGGTTCTTTACCACCTGATGCCCGGTATAGGAGGAGTTGACCCTGAAGGGGACATAAAGTCCCTGACAAGGCTGTTCGACGACGAACTGCTCAGACCTGACATGCTGAAGATTTATCCATCCCTAGTTGTCGAAGGGACGCAGTATTACGAGTCATACAAAAGTGGAAAATACAAATCATACGAGAGCGATGAAGCAGTCGAAGTAGTCTCAGAATTTTTCAAGTACGTACCGAATTACGTCAGGATACACAGGATCCAGAGAGATATACCGGTATACAAGATAGTTCAGGGAGTCAAGCGGAGTGATCTCCACGATCTAGCACTCAACAGGGCAATCGAGAAGGGGTATGATATAAGAGAGATAAGATACAGGGAGATTGGTCACTCGAGCAAATCGACTGGAAGGATAGAACTGAAAGTCACGAATTATCTTGCTTCCGGAGGGATTGAAAAATTCCTGGAATTCGTGGACGAAGATAACAAGATAGTTGCTTTCCTGAGACTCAGGATTCCGGGAGATAATAACGAGAGACCGGAGTTGACTGGAAGATCGTTGATCAGAGAGATAAAGACATTCGGCAAAGAAGCGAGAATAGATGAGGAGGGCGAGTACCAGCACAGAGGGTACGGTAGGAGACTGCTCCAAGAGGCAGAAGATATAACCAGCGAAATGGGTATCCACAGCATCGCCGTGATCTCAGGAATAGGTGTGAGGGAATACTTCAGAAAGAATGGTTACGAAAGACTTGGTCCATACATGTCAAAAAGAACCAAATAGATTTAAGCAAAGTCAAATTGTACGAAATATGTCAACACTGATGCTGCTATCGGTCATAATATTGCTACTCTCTCTGCTATTCTTAGGACTCTCTATTTCCATGATTCTGAAGAAATACACAATGAGGGGAGCAGCGATAGCCATCTTCTTCACGATTCTGTCGGTGAAGTACCTTATCTTTATCTACTACCAGTTTGTGGGAGTGCAGGTGAACATGTTGCTGTTCTTAGGTTCTGACTTCATTATGGTATTTACCCTACTTGGTTTAATGATCTCCAGGTGAAGAATTGAGCGCCGTAACCCGGAAGGATCAGATCCTGGACTTTGTGAAGAAGAATCCGGGCCATCACTTTAGGGGTATACAGCGGGCTCTCCGTGTCTCAACTGGTGTTTTGCAGTACCATTTGAGCACGCTCGTAAGAGAAAGCAACATCATAGTAAGGGACATCAATGGAACTAGTTGCTATTTTCCAAGCAAGTCATTCAACGAAGATCAGTTCAAGGTTCTCAGCCACCTGAGGAACAGGGTGAGGAACAAGATATTGAGAGTACTGCTGGATGGGGAACCGAAACCTCCCGCGGATCTGAAGAAAGAACTCTCCGTCAGCTCACCAACGCTGAGCTACCACCTTGCTTTAATGACCGTCGACGGTATTCTTGAAAAGGTCCTGACGGAGAAGGGCACTTTGTACAGGTTGAAAGATCTTGGAATGTTCAAGGGGCTGATTTTGGAATACAAGGAGTCGTTTGCCGACAAGCTCATACAGGACTTCGCAGATTTGTGGTCAGAATGAATCATTTGCGTTTATAGTATGCAAACATTCCAACCATTAGAACGGCAAATATGGCTCCACCTATGCCTAGTGAGATAGCATTTGACCTAAGATTTTGTGTCAGGTAACTTGAAAATCCCCCGACCTGCAACTGTGCCAGGACATCGTTAGTTATCGGTTGCCCAGATGAGACCACCTGGTCATAAGTGAAGGAAAAAGTGCCATCTATTATTGGAAATGAAAAACGGAGTAGTGTACTATTTGCTCCCCAGTCAGTATCGACAGAGAGGAAAACCTGAAAAACAGAATTGCCCACATTGACAAATCCTGGAGATTGAAGGTAGAATGAAGAATTGCCGTAATCCAGAGTCAGATTGTAAATGGAAGTATTCTGAATCAGTCGGGTCCCGTTGATGTATGTTCCGTTTACCAGAATTTCACGCGTTGGAACCTCTTCATTTATCGTGATGTAAGCGAAAGAGGTGTTGCCCTCCACTTCCACTTTGTTCAGATAAGATTTCATAGAGGGGACGGACAACGAGTAAGTTCCATTTTTCATTGGAAAATTAACATTGATTGGGTTTTTAGATAGGTGTATTGAATCATTCAGGGAGAGGCTGTCGTTAATAGGAGAAACAAGGTTCGTGGCAAAAGAGAGGTTCAAGAGACTACTGGTTCTGTGGACATAAGAGTTGCCCTTACTTATGTGGAATGTTTCCATTGTGCCGAACGGGTTATTGCCTAGAGAAATGGATTCCAGGGCGATCATCGGTACCTTCTCGGAAGAAGAATAAGAAGCAGCTCCCAGTGCAGGTGCTAATATCATGATCGTAACGACCGCTATCAGCACAGCGACTGAGCCTGAAACCCGCATAAACTCTTTAAGATGAAATCATCATTATAAAGGTATCTGGTACAATTTTCAAAGGTTATATTATGGAGTATCTTATTTTCTGCCCCTGGGATATCGCCTTCCTCAATGCTCTTCCCTGCACGGATTTTGCCTTTACCTGGATTATCCCGTTCTTTGAGACCCTCGCTATGAAAAGAGGAGAATCCTCTACCAGGACCTCTACTTCCTTGTCCTTGAACTCTCTTCCAACGTTAAGATTGATTTTGTTTGCCGTGACTTCTGCCCCGACGCTTTCTGATGCCTTGAAATTCATCTCTTCTATGTCTATAGGCATCCCAATATCCTGTTCCAATCCTCTTACCCTCGCTCCACCTTTGCCTATGACCTCTCCCATGTACTGCTCGGGCACGTAGAGCTTCAGCCTTCCTGTGTCGTCAACATCTATCTTGTGAGGAACATCGCGCAGCGCATTCTCGAGGTGGTTCACTACTGCTTTCATATCGCGTTTCTGTCTCTTCTTGACTGGGACAACGACTACCTGTTCTCCGAACGTGTAGATCTCGAACATGAGAGTTCCGGTGAAAAAATCCTTTATCTCGATAACTGGACGGGCAAGGTCCTCCTCACTCATTCCAGAAGGAACCTTAACGGAATAGGATAGATCAAGTACGTCCTTTATTCCCCCGTTTTCGATGTATATGATCGTGTCTATGATCTGGGGGATCAGGCCAAGTTCTATCTTTCCGACGAACCTCTGCATGGCGTCAATGGCTCTGGAAGAATGGATCACACCAAGCATCCCGACCCCTGCCAGCCTCAAGTCGGAATAAGTGGTGAAATCGCTAGAAACCCTGATTTCATCAAAAACTGTATAATCGGGACGCTCGAGTAGGAGGATATCTCCAGTCTTCTCTATAGATCCCTCAAGAGGGGTCAGCTGAGTGATCTCTTGCGAAACTTGGAGGTCTCTAGGTTTTTCGATTGTCTTGACAATTTTACCAAGAGAATTGTAGTACTCAGCGAGGGCCTGTACAAAGGTGCTCTTTCCAGCCCCAGGTTTTCCCGAGATCAGGATCCCTTCTGCCCGCTCTTTGAACCGTTTCATCAAGGAGTCCCCGATCTTGTAATCTTCAAGACCGAGTTTCGTAATCGGCCTCACTGCGGTTATTTCCAGGCCGTCGCTGACCGGTGGCCTGGTTATTACTATTCTTATGTTCTTCAGCTGGACAACTGTCGCCCCCCTGACGTCCATATCGATCAAGCTCCTGATATCGTTCCTTGCCCTCTCAACTATGTCGTTGGCTATCGTGGTCAGCTCTTCTCTGTCCAAGACCGCAGCACCATATTCAAGACTCCAGGTGCCAGGGTGTCCCACCTTCATTCGCGGCTTAGTTCCCTCCTTGAGATGGACAGACATAGTATCATCCGTGAAGAAAGTCTCAATGGGTCTTGAAAGTATCTGGATCGGTTCCAGATAAAGAACCTTGATTCCCTTGATCTCAGCAATGGATTTCTGCACAAAGTCTCCCGTGACCAGAGTAGAATTGTTGTCCAGAGCCAGCTGTCTGATGAGCTCATCTATCTCTCCACTCTTGGCTCTCTTGATCTGCCATTCCGCAGGTCTCTTCCCTGAGAATGCAAGAGTAATTCTACCGTCATCGCACATCTTTCTCAGTCTCTTGAGTTCTTCAAGACCGGTGAAGCCAATGCTCTTCCCCTCATTTGCCTGATGTTCTATCTCGGAGATGAGGGACTCCGGTACGATTACGTCAGCAGGAGTCTTCCCTTTGAGAAATTCGCAGAATCTCCCATCCACTATGACCGAAGTATCCGGAATGTATGTTTCTTGTACTTCCATTGCCATCCTCTTTCCTCACTCCCATTCTATTGTTGCAGGGGGTTTGTCAGTGATATCATAAACAACTCTGCTTATTTCAGGAATACCATTGGTAATCTCCCTTGAAATCTTTGCCAGCATTTCTAGGGGTATTGGGGTAAAATTCGCAGTCATCCCATCCAACGAGTTTACGCACCTGATCGCAACCGTCGAGCCGTAGACTCTTCTGTCCCCGTGGACACCCGTGGAACGGTCAGCCAAAAGGACAACAAAGTACTGCCACGGTACTTCTTCAAATTTGGAAACATTCTTCTCAAGGATGGAAGTCGCCTTCTTGAGCAGGGCAACTCTATCCCTCGTTACTTCTCCGATGATCCTGACAGCCAGCCCCGGCCCAGGAAAGGGTTGCCTCATCTTTGGTATACCATAATAATCGGCTATTTTCCGCACCTCATCCTTGTACAGATCTCTCAGTGGTTCTACGATCTTCAGATTCACAATGTCCGGTAACCCACCAACATTGTGGTGACTTTTTATTGTATCTCTCAGTCCTCCGCCAGACTCTATCCAGTCGGGAGCAATGGTCCCTTGAACGAGATATTTGGCTCCGAAGTCCTTAGCCTCCCTCTCGAAGACGTCTATGAAAGTTTTTCCTATTATCTTCCTCTTTGTCTCCGGGTCCGTTACGCCCTTAAGGCGATCAAGAAAGAGCTCCTCTTCTTTGACGATCTTGTGATTGATACCGAGGTCCGCCAGAGTCTTTTGGACATCGATCTCCTCATCAAGTCGCATTAATCCTGTGTCTACGTATATTGCAAGAACCTCAGAACCAAGGGCCCCCGAAGCAACTTTGGCCGCAACAGTGCTATCAATGCCACCTGAAACTGCTATAACTGCTTTCCCCAGCACTTCCTTCTTTATTTTCTCTATCTCTTTCGAGACAAACGATTCTGGTGCGAACAATTCAATCCAGTTCTCAGGTCTTAAGAAGTACTGCGAGGAATATCAGAAGAGCGATTACCACGCCAACTACTGCAGAAACTAGGTACAGAATACCGTTGTATATCACGAATGAGAGGCTGACATCCAGGACACCTTTGGCAAAATAAGTCAACAGCCAGAAAACCAGCCCAACCACTCCCAGCACTATTCCAAAAGTCCTGACTTTCCCTGACCCGAAATAGGCTGCGAATATGCCGAGCACAAGCAATGAAAGCCCCAGTAGAAGGAGTAGCATTGCGACAAAAATACCACCAAATGAGTTATACATATTATTACCTACATCTTTATTCCAGTCAATGTCTTCGTGTCCAAAATACCTTCTATTACTCTGATCTTTTCCATGACGATCTGACCCAACTCCGTGAAATCTTTAGTTTCTAGCTTTGCGATCAGGTCGTACTCTCCGAAGAGTGGGTGAAGCTCTACAATCTCCTTTATCTTCAACAGCTCATTATACACCTGATGTTCCTTACCCGGAACTGTGCTGATCAAAACGAAACCAACAGCCAGATTCACCACCGAAGTTTAATCGAGAGGTCTTATTAAAGCCTTTCCTGAAGTTTGCCCTCTCTAAATGACATTTTCTTCAACTCACCGCCATTCTTTCATAGTCCAACAGTTCGGCAAGACTGGCTAAGGGATCATTGAACTTTGTGTTTTACCTAAATGCCTTGCTGAGTCGGCTTCAAGTACATCGTAACATATGAGCGAAAAGAATTAGAATACAGCGCAAACAAGCTACATTTTAGCTAATCCAAGCCAACAAAATATTTTAACTGAGAATAACTGACGTAGTCATGCCTTTAGTAGATATCGACCTAATTATTGGAGGCCCCCAAGGGGGCGGAATTGACAGTGCCGCTCAAATAGTCATCCGAGCTTTTTCTATCGCTGGATATGAAGCATTTGGGATTAGAGAATATTATTCCAACATCAAGGGGAGGCACAGTTATTTTCACGTTCGCGTAAAGGAAACTCCTGTTCGGAGCTTGAGATATCCCGTGGACCTTTTGGTTTGCCTGGATGCGGAAAGCCCATTCGTTCACATGGAAGACGTATCGGATAAGACAATAGTCCTCTACGACGAAGACCTCGGAAACACAAAGATAGAACAGGTTCTCACCATGGAATCCGAGACAAAGAAGCACGTTCTGGGCAAGCTGAAGGAAGGTGGATTTGGAACAACTATTGCAGGAGCAATCGATTTCATGAAGAAGAGGGGCGCTGTCCCATATCCAGTCTCTTTCAGAAACCTTGTGGTTGGAGCGCTGGGACCGAACAAGCCACCAGCGAGATATGCAAATACCCTAGGCGCCTCGCTGGCAATGGCACTGATGGGGCTCCCAGCAGAGTTCACCTCAGGAGGAATAGTAAGTGTCTTCGGAAAGAAAAAAGAGGTAGTGGAAGAAAACGAGAAGATAGTTAAATCAGGTTATGAATTTGTCAAGACACGCAACAATGTCAATATCAAAGAGCTCCCGGTCAGAGAGGCGAAGGAAAGGTACATACTGACTGGAAACGAGGCTATAGGCATCGGGAAGGTCATTGGCGGACTTAAGCTCCAGACTTACTATCCTATTACTCCTGCTGCGGATGAGAGCTTCTTCCTCGAAGGACACGACTACTTTGAACCGGTGATGGGTGAAGACATAGACAAGGAAAACGAAGTTCTGAAGAATACCGGTGTCGTGGTAGTGCAGGCAGAGGACGAGATTGCTGCTATTGCTATGGCAATATCTGGTGCTATGACTGGAACAAGGACAGCCACGGGTACATCAGGTCCCGGCTTCTCGCTAATGGCAGAAGCACTAGGTTACGCAGGCATCAACGAAGTTCCAGTAGTGGTGACTCTTTATCAGAGAGGTGGTCCAAGCACAGGACTTCCGACCAGGAATTCTCAGGCCGACCTATTGTTCGCCATAAACGCAGGACACGGTGAATTTGCTAGGATAGTTTATTCTTCAGGGGACGTTCCTGAAGCAATAGACGATGCGATCAGAGTCTTCAACTATGCCGAGAAATTCCAGGTCCCAGTAATTCATATACTGGACAAGAATTTTGCAAATTCCTTCTTCCTTGTAGATCCCCTGGACTACAGTAAGATCAAGATTGAAAGGTGGAAACTTTCAGAAAATACTGAGAATTTTGAGAGGTTCAAACTGACAGAAGATGGAATATCTCCGATGGGAATGTTCGGCAAGAACATAATCTGGTTGACCGGCGATGAGCACAGTGAACTCGGTCACATAACCGAGGACCCAGAGACTAGAGACGCGATGATGGTGAAGAGGATGGGCAAGTTGAACACCATCCTGAGAGAGATACCGGAAGATGAACAAGTTGAGCTCATAGGAGACAAAAACGCGGACGTTACGTTATTGTCGTGGGGCAGCAACAAGGGTGTTATTTTGAGCGTGTTCGAGAAATTGCGGACCGAGGGAGTGAAGGCAAATCTGGTCTACGTTAAGTTGATGAATCCATTTCCGTCAAGACTCGTATCAAAGTATCTTTCCAATGCAAAGGTGTTGATAGATCTGGAGAACAACTACACAGCTCAGCTGGCAACGCTTGTGAAACAGAACTGTGGGATCGAAGTTAAAAATTTCATTTTGAAATATAATGGAAGACACACAACGGATGATGAAGTCTATGAGGGAATCAAACGAGTACTTGATAAAAAGGAAAATAGGGTGGTGATGGTTCGTGGCGCATAATTACAGGACGGATCTTTGGGTAGACTGGTGCCCCGGATGCGGGGACTTCGGTATACTCGCAGCACTTCAGCAGTCAATGACTGAAATGAACAAGAAACCGGAAGACTTTGCAATATTCTCCGGTATCGGTTGTTCGGCAAAGACACCCCACTACATCAATGCACCAGGAATGCACACGCTCCACGGGAGGGTCATTCCGTTCGCGTCGGGAGTCAAGCTGGCAAATCCGAATCTGACGGTCATAGCTGATGGAGGGGATGGAGATCTTCTGAGCATAGGTGCAGGTCATTTCGTTGCTGCAGGCAGGAGGAATGTGGATATGACGATCATAATCCACAACAATGGAGTTTACGGGCTGACAAAGGGACAGGCCTCCCCAACACTGGCCAGGGGAGAGAAGACGAAAGGGCTCCAGAGACCCAACATTCTGGATTCACTGAATCCAGTTGCGCTTGCTCTTACGGTGGGATACACCTTCGTCGCAAGAGCTTTCTCTTTCGACGTCAAGAATACAAAAGACATAATCATGAAAGCGGTCAAGCACAGGGGAACATCGGTGATTGACCTTCTTCAACCCTGCCCAACTTACAACGATATCAACACGAAGGAATGGTATGAGCAGAGGGTATACTACCTTGACAAGGACCCAAGCTGGGACCCAGTCGTGAAAGAGGCAACGTCCGAGGCATCCGAGCAGAAGTACCTTCAGGCAATACAAAAGTCACTCGAATGGGGAGACAAGATACCTCTGGGAGTACTTTATCAGAATGACTTCGTACCGTCGTTCGGTGACAGGATCGCAGATCACATCTCCAACTATTTCGAGGTGCCGCCGGCACTTTCTCCCATCATCAATTCCGAGGGACAGCCAGTCGCAAGGATGGAGAAAATATTCACGGACAGGCTCATAAAGAAATGAATATAGGGGGGCACTTATCTACAAAGGAGGGGTTCGCAAAGCTCCCAGATAATGCCCATGCACTCGGACTGAAGACTTACCAGTTCTTTTCCAAGAACCAGATGCAATGGAAGGCTCGTCCACTCGATAAAGAAGAAGCATCGGCGCACGTGAAAGCGGCGAAACAGGCAGGAATCGACGACGAGTCAATCCACGCATCTTACCTCTTGAACCTGGGCAGCCCTGAAGAGGACAAGTACAAGATGTCCTATGGTGCGTTTGTAGAAGAGATCAAGAGGGCAGATCAGCTGGGTGTGCCGCTTCTGATATTCCACCCAGGGGCCCATATGGGCTCTGGGGAAGAAAACGCGCTCAAGAGAATATCAGATGCAATGAACACTGCAATTGAAGAGACGAAGGGTGCAAAGGTGAAACTCACTGTTGAAAACACCGCTGGACAAGGATCAGTGGTTGGTTACTCCCTGGATCATTTGGGGTACATTGCAGAAAATAGCGTGGACAAAAACAGAATAGGCTTCTGTATTGACACCTGTCACGCATTCCAGGCTGGCTATGATTTGAGCAACAAGTTCGATTCATTCCTGTCGGAATTCGACTCAAGAGTTGGAATCGAGCTGTTGAGGGCGTTCCACCTGAATGACTCCAAGTATCCGTTTAACAAACACCTGGATAGACACGAGAACCTAGGAAAGGGAAACATTTCACACAGTTTCTACGTCGATTTTTTCAGAGAACCCAAGCTGGCTAAAGTGCCCGCATTCCTTGAAACACCGGAAGGGGAAGAAGGATATCCCAAGGATCTCAAATTCTTGAAATCTCTCGGAATAGTTCTCTGAGTAAAGTCAACCTGCCTGCTCAGAATTTCTGTTCTCTTGTATCTCACGCCTTCCCCTGAAAGAGAATCCGAATACAGCCGCACTCAAAAAACCCGACAGCGTTGCCAGTCCCCATATCTCGAACGATACCGAGGTGATGCTCAGTACGGCTCCCCCTACTAGAGGTCCCATAGCTCTTCCACCTGAAATGAAAGCATTATCCTTCATATTGTCAATTAATTAGTGGTATGAATGTGACTTGAATGTACATCAGAATATAGTGATTCCTTGGAGCTGTCCATGCTGGAAAAGATGAGCAGACATTAAAGGAGATTTAGTTTGATAATTTCATAAACCGTGCGTAACTTGCTTCTCAACAAGTTTCTTAGCTTCTCTTATGATGCTTTCAGCGATCTTCTCTCCTATTCCAGGAATCCGTTCAAGGTCCCGAGGCACAGAGTTCGAAAGTCTCTCTAGGTCGAAACCGTTGGTCATGAGTCTTCTGGCCCTGACTCTTCCGACGTTCGGAAGGAACACCAGTGGGACAATGTCCTGCTGAACTCCATTTGAAACCCTGTAGTTGAGCACTCTGAACTCAGTTCTTGCCATGTTAAGGGCTCTCGAGATCTCGTACAAGGAGTGGGATAACCAGTCTGCAATCTCTACCCTGTTCCGTAGATCTGCGGGCCATATTTTGTATTTTTCCACGATTGCATCTTCAGGCATCTCATCGATCCAGTCGTTCAGTATCAGGGCTACCTTCATCTGTTCAGGCTCAGGGTGGAATGTCAGGTGTGATGGAGGAATGTAGGGGAATGATTCGCTGTCGGATACATACAACGAAGGCATATCTGGGGTGGAACAGATACCCAGCAACATGTCATCCACGCTCTCGAAACCAACCGTGTCCCTAAGTATTACCCCGGTAAGGGGATCGATGTAGAGTTCCGAGACCTTCCTGCCGAAAGGCGTCGGTTTGTAGGAGGAATCCCCCTTGATCATGTCGTTGCTTCTCAGAAATTCGATGCTCTTCTTTATCCAGTCGTCAAGTTGAAGCCCACCGTGGTGAGCGAGTGTTGTGGAAAAGAACTTAGAAAGAGATGGGAAGTCCTTGCTCATTCCTGATGATATCAGTCCGAGAGTATGCATCCTCACCTTGCTCTCATTGATTCTTGAAGTTATGCTCTCAAGTTCCCCATTGATGTAGGTCGAGACAATTTCCTGGAGTCGGATCTTGGAGGAATAGATGTATCCGTTCCCTATCCTGTCGTACTTGACCCTTCCGGCCCTGCCAAGCATCTGCTGAACTTCCATGTTCGGAATCAGCACGGATGAAAACCCATCGTACCTGTAGACATCCTTAATGACTACAGACCTTGCAGGAAGGTTCAATCCAGCAGCTAGCGTGGTCGTCGCAACTATCACCTTGATTTTCCTTTCCCTGAATAGCTTCTCTACCAGTCTCCTCTGCTCAGAAAGCATTCCGGCATGGTGGTATCCAACTCCCCTCTTCAGTATCGGAATAAGCTTGTCGTAACCAGGAGACTCCGAATTGATCTGAAGACCGTTGAGCTCCTCCTTCTCACCTGCGCTTAGTTTTGACTCTACGAACCTGCTCATCTTTTCCGCAGTTCCTTCTGTCGACTTTCTGGATCTCACGAAGATAAGTGTCTGTCCGGAATTGTCGAGGGAACCTATGACAAAATCCTCAAAAGAATCGATATCCGATACGAGGAGACCGTCTTCATCAATTACCGATTCAGGGGTCAGCACAAACTTGCGCAGCGGAACAGGTCTGAAGTCGCTTGTCACTTCAAGCGCACCCAGCCACTTTGCAATGTCTTCCACATTTTTTACCGTTGCGGACATTGCAATGAACTGTGCTCCTTCCACCAGATATCTGATCTTTGAGATGACGATTTCCAGCGTACTTCCCCTCGACCCATCCAGTATGTTGTGTATCTCATCAAAAACGACGAACCCGAGATTGTCGAATACGGTGGGATTGTTCCGGAGGAGTGAGTCCACCTTTTCTGACGTGGAAATAATTATGTCATAATTCTTAAGGTAGTTAGACGGCCTGTCATAATCTCCCGTACTTATGGCAACCTTCAGTCCAAAGTTTTCGAAGATTCTCAAGTCTTCAAATTTCTCTTCAGCCAGGGCCCTCAGTGGAACCACATACAGCGACCTCAGCCCCCTCTTCCATGCCCTGATCATCCCATAATATGCGACCAGCGATTTCC
Organism: Thermoplasmata archaeon; assembly: GCA_021831005.1. Taxonomy (GTDB): domain Archaea; phylum Thermoplasmatota; class Thermoplasmata; order Thermoplasmatales. The sequence goes on along the minus strand of JAKBNO010000086.1, from coordinate 2,577 downwards.
CTGAGGAAGTCGGAGTGGCAAGCAACAGGGACTCACCGCTGGATAGGATTTTTAAACCTTCGATCTGGAGAGGGTACAGTCGGTCTATCTTTTCCTTTTCGATGTACTTCTGAAATTCGTCTGGTACTGGAAAATCAAAATCCAAATCTTAAATTACCTCTTTACCCATCGAATCTCTCAGCACTTTTGGAACGACTATGCTACCGTCCTCTTGCTGATAGTTCTCAACTATTGCCACTAGCGTCCTTGTGGTCGCGATCAGGGTGGAATTCAGAGTATGGACGTACACATTTCCTTCCTTTCCCTTGTATCTCACCTTGAGTCTCCTCGCCTGATAATCTAGGACGTTTGACGCACTCACAACCTCCCTGAACTGGGCCTGTGCAGGGTACCATGCTTCCACATCAAACTTCCTGCTGGCAACATTACCCAGATCTCCCGTCGCGATATCAACCACACGGAAAGGCAGTTCGAGTGCCCTGTAGAATTCCTTTGCATTGTCGAGGAGTTTTTGATGATAGTTCTTCGAGTCTTCGGGTTTAACATAGGCGAATTGCTCTATCTTGTTGAATTGGTGGACTCTAAATATTCCTTTGGTATCCTTTCCATGAGCACCCGCTTCTTTCCTGAAGCATGGAGAGATCCCCGCATAGAGGAGTGGGAGTTTCCCTTCTTCGAAAATTGTGTTCGAATGATATGCCGCAATTGGATGCTCAGAGGTAGCTATTAGGTAAAGGTCCTCCCCTTCCACCTTGTAAAGAGTATCCTCAAATGCAGTGAAATCGGTAGCGCCGTTTGTTGCTTCCCTGTTCAGCATGAAGGGTGGCTCTACCAGGGTGAATCCCTTCTTCTGAAGGAACTTCAACGCGTAATGTTCGAGTGTCAGCTCCAGGAGAACAAGATCACCCAGCAAGTAGTAAAACCTGGAGCCAGCTACAGCAGCCGCGCTCTCCAGATTGGCGAGGTTCTTCTTCACCAGGAGATCGACGTGGCTCTGTGGTTTGAACGTGAGTGTTTCATACTCCATCTTGCCACTGCTCTGGGTCAAGAAACCCTGAACGTCCTTGTCGAAGACTTTCGCCTTGCCCTCAAAATAAATCGCGGCATTTCCAGAATCATCCTTGGCAACGGGAGAATCTGGGTCAGCGATGTTGGGAATTCTTTTCAGAACATCGTCTCTCTCGACTTCCACCTCTCCGAGTCTCTTCTCATAATCTCCAATTTTCTTATCGATCTCAACAGCCATTGCCTTGGTGGAGTCGGTGTTCTCTCCAGCCCTTATCTTCTCTCCTATCTCTCTTACCAGCTTGTTCTTCTCGGCCTTCAAATCGTTAGACTTCCTCAGAAGGTCTCTCCAGTCGGCATCCAGTTGGATTGCTTCCTTAATGATCCCATCATCCTGAAACCTTCGCTTCTGGCTGTCAAATAAGATTTCAGGGTTCTTTCTGAGTACGTTAACGTCTATCACAAAATGGCAACGTATTCGTTCTAATTAATTTGTTTGTCCAACGTCAAATTTGCAGTATCGCTTCAACGTTTGGATATTTCTATGCCACGGCTGTAGAGTGACTTGGCAAGCAGTCTGAATCCTTCAAATCTCGACAAGGAGAAACTCCCTGAGAACCTTGGGATCTTTGATAGTCTGACGTACTCAGCCATTAGTATCTCCAAATCAGCTCCCGTTCTTAGCAGAGTAGCCACCACCCTATCCTTGGTTCTAAGAAGCACATCCTCCGCGTCTGTTCCCTCTATTTCCTTTGATATCAAAGCAGTCATGAAACCTGAGTCCGGCGAGTTTCTCTTCATTATTATGGAGTCACCAAGATCATGGTAGTAACGCATCAATTGGATGTAGTTCTCTTTCCATTCGCCGTCATCGAGCTTCAACTGACCCAGATCCGACAAGATGACGTCATAGTGCCTGAAGAACTCCCAAACACCAGAATCGTAATCTTCCTGTGCGTTGGTTATAAAACACTTAAATGTTGGAAATTTTGCTTCTGATTCCATTGTTAATCTTACTTAAAAAGTTATTACAGGCTTAAGCTTTGCCCCGCAGTCGATCGGATCAACGACTAATTCTTGAGTAACTCTCTGATCTTCTGGGAGAGCGTATCTGAGATTTCTTTTCCTTCGAACTGCCCTCTCACCTGCTTCATCACGGTTCCCATCAGCAATTTGAAGGAACCTTCTCCCCGCTCCCTGATCAATGGCTCATTATCTTTCACAATGGCCTCGATTATTTTCACAAGCTTCTCGTTGCTTTCAGACTTCATTTTGAATTCTGGCCCAATTTCCCTCACTCCTAGTTGATCTTCAAGCTGTAGAGAATAATTTAGAGAATACTCTAATGAATTACTTTCCAGCAATGTCAACTTACTGTTTTCTGAAAGCTTGAATTCACCAAAAAGATATAGCGACTCCAGAGATTCTGAAGGAATGTTGCCTTTGGAAAATCTCTCAGTCAGATACCTTGCCTTGTTGAGGTTTGGGTTCTCCGAAGAATAGACAACTGACAGGAACTTTGCGCAGACTTTTGGGGTTCCGAAATCTTTGACAAAAGATTCCAACACATCA
>JAKBNO010000075.1 GCA_021831005.1 Thermoplasmata archaeon | reverse complement strand
GTGTTGCAATCGAGTCGGGATTCATATCAACAGAGAACGTCATTTACATTCAGGGAGTCCCTCATGCGCAATTCACAACCTTGGAATGAAGGAACATACTTCAGGTTTAATCCAACAGCCATTTCTAGAGAGTACAAGATCCCACTATCTGAACTGAACAGTTTTCCCGTTTTCTTGATATCCTCCCGAAGCTTAGATCTTAACACGACCGAACTGGTCTCTGGTTTTACCCACGTCTACCCACTTCAGTACAAAGACATAAAAGATTTAGCAAGAAAATTCTTCCCACTCCTGAGAGATGACTTCTGGGAAAAGGAGTATTCACTGAAAATTAAAGATAAGATTTGTCCTTTTAATTTTCCTGAAGTAATGGCAATAATCAACATGACACCCGATTCGTTCTATCCAGAAAGCAGGATTTCTGAGGATGAGATAGAACTTAAACTGGATGAAATAAAAAATGCAGGAGGCAACTTGGTCGACATCGGAGGTCAGAGTACAAGACCGGGTAGTAATCAGATTTCAGCAGCTGAGGAACTTAAGAGAATTTCAGGAGCAGTCGAAGGGGCTTTGAACAGGAAATTTACGGTTTCAATAGATTCGTTCAGGCCTGAGGTTCTCAGAGAATGTCTAGAGATGGGGGCGCACATTATTAACGATGTGACAGGTTTGGAAAATTTGGAAATTGGAAAACTTGCCAATAGATACGGAGTGCCGTTGATTGTGATGCATAAGAAAGGAGACTTTAAGACAATGCAGGACTCTCCTCACTACGATAACGTTATCAACGAGATTATTGCATTCTTTCTAAGGAAAATTTCGTTGGCGAACGATCTGGGCATCGGGGATAACATAATTCTAGATCCCGGCATAGGATTTGGAAAGAGGTTAGAAGATAACCTTACGATCATCAACAATCTAAGGGACATCAGACTTGGGCATCCGCTTTTGTTGGGTATTTCGAGGAAAAGCTTTATCGGACAAGTAACGTCTGAGAGAGTGGAAGCAAGGGGGATTTCGTCCTTGACATTCAATACGATATCGATATTGAAGGGAGCAGATATTATCAGGGTTCATGACGTAAAGGAAAATTTAGAAATGGTAAAAATAATTAAAAAATTAAGAGAAGTTTAGATGTGGATGAGGTAGTGATACATTATTATGGTGACAAAGAGGATCGATATTGTGTTGACCACTTTGATTAGTGGATTTATTGCGGGGCCTGCTGTGTCCTTTGTCGCGTCTCCTACCGTATCTCCAACCACTGCTGCTTTGTGAGCTTCGGATCCTTTGCCTCCGTAATTCCCCTGTTCGATGTACTTCTTTGCATTGTCCCATGCACCTCCACCTACAGTCATCATGATCGCAAGTGGGAATCCAGCAATTATCACACCCATCAATAAACCGCTGACCGCAAGTGGTCCGAGAACGAACCCAATTACGATTGGTGTCAATACCGCGATTAGGGCGGGTACCATGAGCTGTCTGAGCGCCTCTTTCGTGACTATGTCCACTGCCTTCCCATAATCTGGCTCATCTTCTCCCGTTAGAATCTTGGGTTTGAGTTTAAACTGTGACCTGACTTCCTCTACAATTGCGGAGGCTGCCTTTCCTACGGCATTCATCAGATATGATGTGAAGAAGAATGGAAGTGATCCTCCAATTAAAAGGCCCGCAACTACTATTGGGTCAGTGAGTTGGATCGTGCTGAACTTGGCAATCTTATCTATGGAAAATTGGTATGCTGCAAATAGTGTCAGTGCGGCTAGCGCAGCGCTTCCAATGGCATAGCCTTTCGTGACAGCCTTGGTCGTGTTACCAACTGCATCCAGCGGATCAGTCACTTCGTCTCTTGTCTTCTTATCGAAACCTGACATTTCTGCGATTCCACCGGCATTATCAGTTATCGGTCCGTACGAGTCGATCGATATTATCATCCCGGTTGCCGACAGCATACTGGCGGCAGCGATTGCTATACCATAGAGGCCCATGTAAGAGTTGTTTCCAAAAGACGTGAATGTAATGTAGTATGAAACTACGATACCTCCGACGATCACAACCACAGGAATGAAAACAGCCTGGAGACCGTATGAGAGACCTGTGATTATGTTCGTTCCAGTTCCGGTGACCGATGACTTTGCAATCTTTGCAACCGGGGAAAACCGTTCAGAAGTATAATACTCGGTCACATAGACTATAACTCCCATAATGATCATACCTATGATTGCATCAAAATAGATTGCAAGATTTCCGTTCATGAGATAGTAATCTATTGCGTAGAATCCTATCGCGGATAGTACTACCGTCACTAAAAGACCCTTGTAAAGTGCGGTCATTATTCGCTGCTTCGGACCTTTTTTGACGAAGAAAGACCCAATTATGGTCGCTAAAATTGCAGTTCCTCCTATCGCCAGAGGCATGATGACTAGGCTTTGTGACACGTTTGCACTCAGACCGTTAATGTAAATGAAGTATCCAACGAGCATTGCGGATAGAGCAGTAACAACATAAGTCTCGAACAAATCTGCCCCCATTCCGGCGCAATCCCCAACATTGTCTCCCACATTATCGGCTATTACCGCGGGATTTCTTGGATCATCTTCTGGTATTCCTGCTTCAATCTTTCCTACTAGATCTGCACCGACGTCTGCACCCTTCGTATAAATCCCTCCACCAACTCTGGCAAAGAGGCTAACGAGAGAAGCTCCGAATATGTAACCTATCATCGGAATGGGACTTCCAAACCACATGTAAAATAGAACTAGTCCAAGGAGAGCAAGAGAAGCTACCATTAATCCGGTTACAGTTCCACCCCTGAACGCAAGTTTCAGGGCAGGATTCAATCCTTTCTTCGCTTCAATTGCAGTTCTGACATTGGCTCTTACAGATATACTCATTCCTATCAGACCTGCAACGGCCGATCCAATAGCACCTACAAGGAAACCAATAGTCAACTTCCAGGCATCGCTCAAGCCAGATGCAAAATAGAATGCAACGAATATTATTACCGCTAAAACTGCCGCAAATATGAATATGTTCGTGTATTGCCTCCGCATGAATGCATTGGCGCCCTGTCTTATGGACAGAGAAATTTTCTCAGGTATCGGTTCAGTAACTGGAATTCTTAGAAGCAAGAAGCTCTGCAGGGCAGCATAGGCTAAGCCGACCAGTGTAGTAGCCAGTATGAACAGCTCCCAGCCGAATAGATTTGATGCCATCTCCCCCGAATTTTCATATCGTTATTAATGTTTACTTCATATTTTTTCTCAAAAGAATGGCTATAAGCCGAGTGAACCGGCAATATAGCTTAGTAGGGAACCTGAAAAAAATTAAGTAAAGGATTTAAAAACTACAGAGAAGAAGGTGCTCTTATCTTATTTCTATCGATCTTCATTCCCCTCGGAGTGACAATGAGGTATCTATTCCCAAGAGCCACTACGTCTCCTCCATTGTCTCCAGCTGATCTCTTCAGTTCGCTCACTATCCGCCTCATCTGAAGTTCGTCGGATTGAATGGCAGCATAATCCAGTATCAGTAAATCCCCGTTCAACACTATCTCTGAAAACTGAGGAACTTCTTCAAATTTTACTAATTCTCCTACCTTGACAGACGTGCCAGCTCCTGGCTCATCTGTGTATTGATATTCATTGAGATCTATGAACTTTCGTGGCTCTTTTGGAGGCCTATCCGTTCTGATAACGGTCTTTTTCCTGAATGTCATTGGCATCGGTGTTCACCTTCAAATAAATATATTTCGCCTTAATTAATATTTTCCTAATAATTTCGGGCTCTCGGAGCGCACTAATGTATAACTCTTACAAATTTAAGATTCATTGAGTTTATCTTATTTCTACCAAGTCTGCCTGAAATTCTTTGGCCTGACCACCAATAGAAAGATATTTTTGTCTGCAGGGATAACCCTTTACCCGGCTTAGCTCAGTTGGTAGAGCGGTGGACTGTAGAGGGACAGCGCTGTGGCGCAACCGCCGCCATCCACAGGTCGCTGGTTCAAATCCGGCAGCCGGGATTCATAGAATATGATAACTTCAATTCCAATTTTTTAGATGGGAAGGAGACAAAAATCTGTAACACCTATTTTGGCAATTAGAAGCTGGAAAGGGGCAGATTCGCACCTCAGTTTGTGGATCTAATAGATCTCACAACTGTGATTTTGTTCGGTTACATAATGTACTTCGGGAAAAATACCGCAGGCCGTGCTAAAGCTACTTGCTAGCTCCTCGCTGGCCTCTTTCACTACGTCGAATGTCAGTGGTGGGAGGGCCTCCACGATAACAAAGGCATTTCTCGTATCCTCAGTGATCTTTGTCTTCTCCGATTCTCTCCAGTTCCACTTTGCACATATAACTTCATCCCCAGAAACGTAGACGACCTCCCCCTTACTTACCTTAGTCTCTTCCTTTGATCCGAGTTGAGTGTACTTTTCACTTCCTTCTGAGTACTTTAGGATTATGTCCCCATTCATTTTGTCTATATCTTCACCACCACACGGCGTATGGTACTTCAACGAGATATAATTGTAGGAATCCACAAGTTTGTTGACGTGAGGAATAGAGTCACCCTTGATCACTCTTCTAGCAATTGCTTCGCTCGAACACTTGAATTTTGTCGGATCAACTCCGAAAGAGGAGTAAGCTTTTCTCCATTCCTTGAAGTATGGTACAGAGCCCAGTCCCTCTTTCACAAACTCCTTTCTATTACTCTCTTCAGCAGACTTGATTTTTTGAAGGAGATTTTCGTCTGTACCAACGTTATTGACTCCTTTACATACGACAACTCCACACATAAAATTTGGAAACTTCTTGAAAATTTGCTCATCTATCTTGAATTTCATCACGTTCGATTTCCCCAAATTGCAATGGATAGATAACGATATCACTTCTACAAACTGCTATAAACTGAGCTCGCCTTGAGATCACTCAAAGAGAGAATACTCGCAACCATCGTGCTAGTTTCAATTTCATGCCTACCTTCTGGATCTAATTATGCTAATTCCCACTGCAGCAAATAATATAATCACAACAATAAGGTAGATCAGAGATGAGGGACTTGAATTCCTGGAGAGGCTTGTGACCAGAATGTGAGTCGCATTATTGGAAGTTACCGTCACGTTGGTGGTATAAGATTTGTAACCCTGGGCAGATATTTCTACGGAATAATTTCCTGGTATGAGCGAGATATTGTATTGGCCATTAATTGGCTTATACATTGTTCCATTTACATAGATTGAAGCGTTAGCCGGGACAATGCTACCCACAATTGACCCATTAATGATAGAGAAGGTAACGTTTTTCAAAGTTGGCTTACCATTAACAGTCACCGAACCCTGTGAGGGAGAAGAAGCATAGCCGCTAGAGGTGGCAATCGTGAAATCGTAGGTGCCATTTGTGACATCAAAAATGACAGTATCATTTGTTGAATTCTTCTCGTATGCCCCGATGAGGTTTACGGACCAGCTTGAACCTTTCGGTAAACCGGACTCGACAAAAGACATCCCGAAAAGAATAGGATTAAAGGAGATCTTGATCGTGAGAGAACTGCCGTTGACAACCATAGATCCAGATTCATTACGATTCAGGTAGTTCTTGTCTGAGGAATAGATTGAATAATTATATGTCCCATTTGGCAGGTAAAGGTTGTAATAATCAAGGTTCCTTACTATCACAGAAGCTATGCCCGTGATGTTCAGGTCCCATTGGCTGGACGGAGGAAGACCATTTTCCAGGAATTCGACTCTATAGACGTCTTTTATAATTTTGGATTGTTTTCCAGCACTTAGCGTGACGTTTCCAAGATATGTGTAGACTCCGGTGGCATAATCGTACAACTTAACTGAATAAGTTCCGGGAAATAACGTCACGTTAACAATGTAATCTGAGAACTCGGTTAAGTTGGTGCCATTAACAAATAGAGCTCCATCTTTGATGGATGATACTATCATGAGTGAAGAAAGATCACCTGAAGAGTAAATCAATCCTAGGGGGCTGAGCCCGGGTGACATACTCGATGCAAGTTGACCGTTAGTAACATTGTACACTCCGGAGCTGTTGAAGTTGTTGACGCGCTCTAGGGTGTCGCTTCCAAAGTTGTACGCATTCTGTATGGCCTGATAGTTGTTCCCATTATAGTAGTCAAGCATCAGGTACAGGGATGAGTTGACGTCCGAGGTCTGGCTACCATTTCCGGGTCCTCCCATAACCAGTTCTGCATCATAGTATGCGCCAGATGGGTTGTAAGCTGCACCATCAACGTAAAAATAAGGGACTGCACCTGACTTTGTCACAAAATGAAAGATCGCTTTATCATATGCGATCCATCCGTAACCGTCATTGTAAAGAAACACGACTTCGGGAATTCCAAGCGAACTTACGGTCGCGTTCATTTTTAGGTAGATCGTGGTAGGGTACTTCAGAGAAATATTGTTGCCGCTGGATGAGTTTGATGCAAAATCAAAGTAAAAATAGGAGTTTCCTGCACTTGATACGGTACCGTTTCCAAGGACGGTGGAGTTGAACATATTTGCATTTGAGCTTGAAAGGTTCCAGATATTGTCTAGGAAAGACGCTTCATTATTCGAAGTGTTGAGATATAAGACATCTTGAACCCAATAAACGTAACTCTTTCCTTCGTATGAAAATACCATGTTCAGATTGAGTTGGAAAGTCACGTTACCGAGAACAAAACGTGAAGAGTTGTACGTTTTTAAGGAGTTTACATCTATCACACCGAGGAACGATTCCGACGAGTAATTGTAAGGAACTCTGTTCAATCCTAACCCATAATCAGCAATACCCATAGGAGCAGGCTCTTTAATATAGCTGAGGTAAGGATTGACCTGGGAGTTTTGATGATTTGATTCGAGTTTGGGATTCGTTACTTTGGGCGACTGCAGATGAGGAGAGCTGTTGCTGGGTGTTGCGATGTTAGTAACAACTATGAGTGTCGAAGAGGTAATCAAGATAACTAGAACAATTACTGAGATCTCTCTAGAGTGGCCCTTCAATTTCCTCATCTTTTAGAAAACTTAAGCAAACTAAGAGATATATTACTTGTCTCACGGCCATTTTCACCGAGACTTCGTGATAATCTTTCCGCTACACGTTACTCTTGTCGGGTTTTCCTTGACCGATTTCCGGTACAATAATCGATGAATTGGTAAGAATCACTAGAATGACCTGTTTGTATAATTGGGTGGTTCGCTCAAGAGCATTACGTTGTGAGGATGACTCTCACTCATTCCTGCCTGTGTGATTACGACGAACTTCCCGTTCTCCCTCAACTTTGGAATTGTCGACGATCCGGTGTAGCCCATCCCTGATTTAAGTCCACCTATTAGCTGGAATATCTCTTCTGCAACTTTTCCCTTATATGGTACTGCACCTTCAACTCCCTCTGGCACAAACTTCCCTGAGCCCAACTTACCATATCTGTCGCTCTCTCCGCCCATTACTGCCCCCAGAGATCCCATTCCCCTGTAGGTCTTGTATCTCCTTCCTGAAATGTTAACCTCCGTTCCCGGAGCTTCATCAGTCCCCGCCAACAGTGAGCCCAGCATAACTGAACTTGCGCCCGCTGCAATAGCCTTCACAATATCGCCGGAGTACCTGATTCCACCATCGGCAATTACTGGGATGCCGTACCTTTCTGCAACCTCAGATGCTTGAGCCACCGCAGTTAACTGGGGAACTCCTATTCCGGCAACTATCCTGGTTGTACAGATTGAACCTGGCCCAACTCCGGTTCGTATCCCGTCGACTCCAACCGAGATCAGGTCTTCTGCTGCTTGCGAAGTGGCTATATTCCCTGCGATAATATCTATCTCTATTTCCTTCCTCATCTTCTTGACCGAATCTATTAAATTGAGATTGTGTCCGTGAGCGCTGTCTACGACAATCACATCCGCCCCCGCGTCCTGCAGAATTTTGGCCCTCTCCAGGTCAAACGCTCCCACGGCAGCTCCAACCAGGAGCTTGCCTTCTTCATCTCTGGCTGCAAGGGGGTCTTGTTCCCGTTTCATTATATCTTTTGCAGTGATCAGGCCGACCAGATTGCCAGAACCGTCGACCAGTGGAAGTTTCTCTATCTTCTTCTGATTCATTATGCTCAGCGCCTGTTCCACGGTGAGATTTCCGTTGCCTGTGATAACTTCCTTGGTCATTACTTCTCGAACTTTCTGGACGCCTCCTTTGAGGAACCTGATGTCCCTGTTTGTCAAGATTCCTACTAGTTTCTTGTCCACAATAACGGGAAGACCAGCAATTTTCTTTTCCTTCATCAATTTGATGGCCTCCTGCACTGATGTCTCTGGATCTATGGTGTAGAGGTCCCTTATGATTAGGGACTCCTCCCTCTTCACTTTCTTGATCATTTCCGCTTGAACTTCTCTCTTGTTGTTTCTGTGGATTATTCCTATACCACCTAACCTTGCGAGTGCAATCGCCATATCTGCCTCGGAGACCGTGTCCATGGGAGATGATACTATTGGGATGTTCAGTTTGATGTTCCTCGTTAGAGAGGATTCAACGTTCACTCCAGCGGGTTCCACCCTGCTAGGACCTGGAATTAGAAGAACATCATCGTAAGTATAACCCATCTTGGCTTCTTCGAGTTTTGATATAAACATATACCCCTAACGTATGTGATAATAAAATGTTATCCAAATATAGCTGGACAGAGCCTTATTCCAGACAGATTACAGACTTCGAGATTTTGTGGCGAAAATGAGTGTGTGACAGAACTGGCGGGTCGAATTGATGCATAATTTGTAGTTACCCGACGATAAAATTTGAGCTTGTTTTGGAATTGAAAAACATCATCTCCAACCACTGAGAATCTGGCTTGATATTGATAAGTGATTGTATTACTGCGTTTTTTTGTTGAGTCATAAAACAAATAAGAAGAATGGTACAAAAAGACTGCTTCGACCCCTACAAAAATTGTAGTTATTTTAAATGGCCTAAGTCTTTTGCTCTCCAACTAGGAATTCGATCAATTGTCTTAGAAATTGTTTCTAAAATTTGCAGCTTTTGGGAGTATTTTTAACCCATAGTCGGCGAGAATAGTTTTATATCTCGTTTCGATCGTGAATCACAGGGGAGCTCACTTACGTGGGCTGAGAGGATCGAGTAGATCGACCCAACGAACCTGACCCAGATAATACTGGCGGAGGGAATGAAATGAGTGATGAAGTAATAAAGAAAAAAACTAATTACAGCGTGTACGTAGTTGTGGGAATAGTAGTGGTTGCAGCAGCTTTGGTTTATATCGTGTATCCAGACATCGCACCATCAAGCGAGCCGACGATCACGATACTGACTTACGGATCTTTTTTCCAGAGTGGAGCTAACGTTAACCAAACGATGGATTACCTTATCGGGAATTTTGAGGCGTGGTACCACGTCAAGATCAAGATTGTAACCGCATCCGGTGACCTGTACGATCAAATCAATCAGACAAAGGGAAAGGGATACGATATTGTCATAGGACTGAACAACATTGATTCTTATCTGGCCGCCAACAGCGGACTCCTGTACCACTTCAATGTGAGCAACGAGACTTACATCAACAAATCATTATCCGAATTCATACAGTCTTCGGGCTACGTAGTACCGTATGAATATTCCCCTCTGACAACGGATTATAATCTTTCGGGACCCCTGAGCTCGAGCATTCTGCAAAACCTATCGTATTCAGATCTTTCAAACTCCACTATCGCAAAGCAGTACATAGTAGAGAATCCATCTAGCAGCATAAATGGAGAGGAATTTCTGCTCGGACAAATCGCCTTTTATAGTAAAGTTCTTCATGAAAACTGGACGACTTTCTGGAACAATTCGAAAGGAATAGAGGTGAGTAACGGCTGGGATTCTGCATTCAGTCTCTTTGAGAACGGCCAAAGACAGATGGTATACTCTTATGCAACGGATCCTGCCTACAACGCATACTTCAACTATTCGGCTATTGGGACTACCGCCTTCCATTACAACGGCAAGAGCTATGCCTGGATGGAAGTTTTGGGTGCAGCGATCCTGAATTCCTCAACTCACAAGAGCATTGACGAGAAATTTGTAAACTGGCTTCTTGGAGCCAATGTGCAGAGTCTCATACCTCTCAATGAGTGGACATACCCGGCCAATTCAAATGTCTCCCTCCCTTCCGTTTACAAAGTGAACCCACCGATATCGTCCTACATCCCGCTGAATTCATACCTCAATATGACTAGTGCAGCAAACAATATTGGAGCCTGGACCCTTGAGTGGAATTCGATCGAAGGTTAGTGGATCAATTTCGCTGGTGTATGTTAGCGGTTACGTCATAGTGGTAGCACTGATTCCTCTCTTCTTTCTGATTTATTACTCCGTTCACGTTTCATTTTCAAGAGTGTTCGTACAGGTACTCCTTGCGTCTGTTAAGCAATCTGTAGTTCAGGCTACGGTCTCAACTGCAGTATCTCTACCAATGGGTCTCTTCTTTGGAACTCTACTCATAATCTACAGCGGAAGAATGAAAAGTACGTTGATCTCGCTTCTCTTGGTGACATATGTTCTGCCGGGGATCATAATGTCACTTGGGATCATATCCCTCTTTGGATTCTCTTCCAGGTTCTGGGAGATAATCTACGGCAACGTCATCTATAATGCTCCTATGATAGCTGTTCTGGCATTTTCAACCGGTTACTCAACCAACATGAGGGAGGTATACTCGGCCCGGACCCTTGGGGCTAGCGACGCTCAGATTGTAACAAGATTATATCTTCCCAACACTCTTCGGGGTGGCTTACTCGGTGGAATTTTTACATTTATACTATCGTTTGAGGGATTCAGTCTTCCATTGATAATAGGGGGTCCATCATTCTCGACAATGGAGGTCATGATCTATGAGTTCAAGGACGTTTTTCCAACCTTCGCTCGTTTTCCATTCTCTACTGCTTCTTTCCTGGGGCTGCTGCAGATCCTGATCTTAGTAGCTCCGCTTTACGCATATCTCTCGATCAGATCGAATGCTCAGAGGAATGATTCTACTCTCCCCCCACCATTGAGACGTTACAACAATGTAGCGCTTGTGGGTCTCGTGGCTTTCGTTGTATTTATCATGCTGCCCCTCTTTGAAATGTTTTTTAGATATCCTATCTGGGATCTTAATGCAATAGAGCTTGCCAAGAGACTGCAGCTTCCCATTTCGGCCCTTTTGACAAATACTATTTTGTTCGCGTTTGTTAGTACATTCTTTGCATTCCTGATATCGATATTTCTGACCACATATCGATTGTCGGTGAGGAATCAATTTTTTGTACTGTTGCCCCTGATATTTTCTCCCGTGACTCTCGCACTTTCATACTACCTCGTCTACGGAGAATACTTGATTACAGCTGCCTTGATTACTTTGATTTTCACAGTTATTGTTGTTCCCTTGAATCTGAGAATGATGGGACAGGCTGTCGAGACCATTTCTCCATCTGAGACCTATTCTTCAAGACTACTGGGGGAATCTGCAATAGCTGCTTTCTTTAAAGTTCAACTGCCAAGAATTAGATGGGAAATTTCAACAGTACTTTCCCTTATGTTCATCACAGTTATGGGGGAATTTTCCTCCATAGTGACTGTCTACACTCCCTCAACGGAGACAATAACGATTGGGATCTACAAACTTCTGCTCCTCCGGGATTTCAAGGATACGTATTTTCTGACAGAAATATTCCTGATTGTAATATTTATGTCCTCTTTCATCATCAACCAGTTTGGGAAGAGTGGTGCTCTTGGACAAACTTAAGGTGGAAGGTATCTCCTTGAAAATTGGGGGGGATATCATTCTCGACAATGTCAGCTTTACACTAAAGGACAAGGAAATCAAAGTCATACTGGGTGCGTCTGGGAGTGGCAAGACTAGCATTCTGAACTCAATCGCTGGTATCATACCACCCGACAGCGGTTTAATAGTTAAGGATGGAAAGGACATCACTACCGTGAACACAAACAAGAGGAACATTGGATTTGTTTTCCAAGATCTAGGGTTGTTCTATTCAATGACTGTTGCCGAAAACATTGCTTATGGACTCAGACTGAGATTGAAAGACGTTCACGAAATCAACAGAAAAGTTATAGAGATCAGCAAGACCCTGTCCATAGAAGAACATCTTCGCAAATATCCAGCTCAACTCAGCGGAGGAGAGAAACAATTGGTGTCGCTCGCTCGAACGTTGATAACCGGACCAGACTTGCTACTGATGGATGAACCGCTTTCGTCCTTGGATTCATTTCTGAGAAATTCGATGAGATGGTACATCAAGGACATTCACGAGAAGTTTGGCGTTTCTATCCTTTACGTCACCCACGACCTCGCAGACGCAGAAATACTGGCCGACTCTATTGCGGTACTGAGTCAAGGGTCAATACTTGATGATGGAAATAAAGAGGAGATACTCAACAGACCAAGATCAGCAGAGATAGCCAAGATCCTTGGATACAATCTGTACACGAAAGATGGCAGGAATTACGCAATTCATCCATCAAAGATCAAGACAGGTGGTCAGGTCAAATCAACGATAATTTTCTTTGAACGTGGTCTGAAGAACAACTACCTGGTCGAGACAGAATTCGGCAGATTCAATATTGTTACCGACGATACCCTTTCAGAATCAGACAACATTTCACTTGAAAATTCTATTCCATTGTCGTGAATTGCCTTGGTGCGCAGATTTCAGTTTGATTGTAGATGGAATTTCTATAATAGGTGAAAGTCGTATCCTAACTGAAATGCTCTGTGGTTGTGACGAGGCCGGACGCGGACCCGTAATAGGCCCTATGGTTGTTGCGGTGGTATGTGGAGATCCCGAGATCATCAAACGCATTGGAGTCAGGGATTCGAAGACCCTCTCTGAAGAAACCAGAGAGAAGATGTTTGAAAGAATCATGAGTCTGGCTGTTTCCGTAAAATTCATAGTAGTCAAAGAAGAACAAATAGATGAGTCCACTTACAAAAATGAACTCAATCTATTGGAGGCTAAGACGATTGCGAGAATGATTGAACCAGAAAATGAATACATTATAGACTGTCCAGACGTAAATGAGGAGAGATTTTCAAAACTGATGACTGAATTAAGTGGTAATCCTGGGATAGTTTCAAAGCACAAAGCAGATGTCAATTATCCCCTTGTCTCCGCGGCATCCATTATTGCAAAAGTCACGAGAGAAAAAGAGGTTCTCAAAATAAAGAATGAGATTGGCGACTTTGGATCAGGGTATCCGTCGGATGAACGAACCATAACATTCCTGAAGGACTACTTTAGAAAAAACAGAAAACTTCCTCCGCACGTACGAAGGTCCTGGAAGACTGTCAAGTCAATTACAACGGATCTGTTTGAGTATTGAAAATATTTATTCTAATATCAAATGGGTTCACTAATGTCTGAAGAGCTCGAAAAATATTTTCTAACACTAAAGAATGAATCGAGCCTTCAGTACGAAATTGCCAAAAAGGCAAGGGCACAGGGAAAAGATTGCGAAACCAACGTCGAGATTCCGCAGGCAGAGGATCTCGCAGGGAGAGTTCAGGCATTGACTGGAATTGAGGCCTCAGATACGATTAAAGCCCTGTCCAAGAAGTTTGACAGAGAGAGAGTTGCTATTGAGGCTGCACTTTCTGTGTCAGAAAAGTTCGATGGTCCTGATGAAGTGAAGATCGAGAAAGGGATCAGAGTTGCCCTTGCAATACTCACTGAGGGCATATTGGTAGCTCCTCTTGAGGGCATAACTGGGGTCAAGATCAAACACAGGGACGGAGATACCTACCTTGCAATTTATTATTCCGGACCGATTAGGAGTGCTGGTGGCACCGCGCAAGCACTCAGCGTCTTTGTAGGAGATCTGCTGAGGAGAAAATTTGGGATCGGAAAGTATGTAGCAACTCGAGAAGAAGTAGAGAGGAGCAAGGAGGAGATCCCGTTATACGCAAGAGTACAGCACCTCCAATATATTCCAACCAATGAGGAAATAGTAATCGCGGTTGAGGGTTCTCCGGTTTGCATAACTGGAGAAGGCACAGAGGAAGCCGAAATAACTGGCCACAGAAATCTACCAGACATCGAGACTAACCGGTTAAGAGGAGGTATGGCCCTTGTGATTGCAGAGGGACTCATACTGAAAGGTCCGAAACTTAAGAAATATGTCAGCACTTTTGCTCTTGAAGGCTGGTCATTCTCATCGGAGAAGAAGGAAGAAAAGAATCTCTATCCAAATTCAAATTACCTGAAAGAAATGTTGGCTGGGAGACCTGCCCTCTCCTATCCATCTAGGAAAGGAGGATTCAGGCTGCGTTATGGGCGATCGAGAAATACTGGACTGGCGGCTGTCGCAATAAATCCTGTTACAATGAAAGTTCTGGACGATTTTATTGCACTAGGAACTCAGATAAAAATGGAAAGGCCCGGCAAAGCGGGAGCTGTAGTTGCAAACTCTAACCTTGAGGGACCGACAGTCTTACTCGAATCTGGAAGTCTGGTCTACCTCAAGGATATGGAGACTTTTGAATCCAATCGAGACAAGATTTCAGAAATTGTAGACCTTGGAGAGATAATGATCTCGTTTGGGGAATTCATAGAAAATAACAAAGTACTGTTCCCAGGTGCATTCACTGAGTCTTGGTGGAAACAGATATGCCAAAAAAAGTATCTGTTCTTACCCGAGATTACGGATGAAAAGAGCGCAGTTGAGGCATCCGTCTCCCATAAAATTCCTCTACATCCTGCCTATACATATCTTTGGCACGACGTTAATGTTGAAGACATCCAACTCTTCATCGAGATTGTTGAAAACGATTCGGTCATTAAA
>JAKBNO010000027.1 GCA_021831005.1 Thermoplasmata archaeon | reverse complement strand
TTTTCCTCCAATTTTCCCAGTTCCGAGGAACGCGAACGCGCTAGGAGCTTTCTCACAGTAATATGCAAAATCTTCGCCACCCATGGTGGGCTGAGCCAAGACTGGTTTGACGTACTCGAATGCCACCGCATCGATCTGTTTTGCAAATTTCTCGTCATTGATAAGGGGAGGAAGCTCTCGATGGTAAGCTACCTCGACGTGCTCTCCTTTCAACTTATTGACCTCACCTTCTATGATCTGCGAATCCTCCTTTCTGTACGTTCTTACCGTTCCTCCTATTGTGACCTCTGCGGGTATTATATTGTTTGCAGTGCCCCCGTTGATTCTTCCTATGCTGAGCACGGCAGATTCCAACGGGTTTATTCTTCTCGCAGGCACAGTCAGGAGGTACTGAATGATCCTGGAAGATTCCAGTACGGTATCGTAAGCCAGGTGAGGATAACCTCCATGTCCACCAGCTCCCTTGACCTTGATCTCGAACTCATCCACAGCAGCCATAGCCTTTCCCCTGCAGATCGAATATTCGCCAACATTCAGCGCTGGCCACGAATGGAGTCCAAAAGCGTGAGCTATGCCTTCCATCGCTCCTCCATCGATCATCATCGCAGCCCCTCTACCTATCTCTTCTCCCGGCTGGAAAATAAATCTGACTGGTTTCAGGTTAATTCTCTTGCAATAGATCATTACTCCCATTAGAACGGAAGTGTGAAGGTCGTGTCCGCAGGCGTGCATCCTCCCTTTCACCTTGGAAGAAAATGACAGACCTGTTGATTCCACAATCGGGAGGGAGTCCATGTCGGCCCTCAAGGCTACCGTCGGTGATTTTCCAGAATCGATTATGAGACCGTTTCCCACTTCCTTTATAGAATAACCCAGGTCATTTGCAAGTTTCTTGACGTAGTTTTTGGTCTCTAGGGTGTCCATTCCGAGTTCAGGATTCTCGTGAATGTGTCTCCTGTATTCCACCACAAGTGGGTATATCTTTTCGACTTCGGATAGATCAATCAATTAGTCGGGCCCCCTCAACCTGAATCCCGTTGAAGAATTCATAGTCTAGGGTGACACCTATTCCAGGTCCCTTGTATGGTGAAATTCTTCCATCTCTCATTTCGAAAGTCTCGTTCGTTATGTCCTTCTTGAAATACCTGAAATTGGGAGAGGTATCGCCGGGCATATTCACCATCGTGTTAGATGCGAGAGAAACGTTGAACGACCTTCCTATACCAGTTTCCAGCATCCCGCCAATCCACACTTTTATGTCGTTCTCTTTTGCCTTTTCCATGATGTCGAGAGAATTCTGCAGGCCTCCGACTCTTCCCGGTTTGATGTTTATCACGTCGACTGCTTCCCTCTCTATTGCATTGGTCGCAGACTCAACAGACTCTATGCTCTCGTCGAGGCATATGGGTGTTTTGATCTCCTTCCTGAGGAGAGCGTGGCCATTTATGTCTTCGAGGGGAAGTGGTTGTTCAAGATAGACCAAATTGAACTGGTCCAGCTTCTTCAGTAGCCTGAAATCATCCCTCGTAAAACCTTGATTTGCATCTGCGCTGATAGGAATGTCCTCAAATCTGTCTCTGATTGCTTTCAGAAGGGCAAGGTTGAACCCCTTCTCAATTTTGACTTTGATCCTTCTATAACCAAGTTTCACGGATTGCTCGATCGTCTTCAGTTCATCCTCTACCGTCGACATACCGATGGAAACACCAACGTCTGCGTATCCCTTGCTCTTCCCCAGGAACTTATGCAGGGGCTTCCCTTCCCGCTTTGAGTTGATATCCCAGAGCAGCATTTCAAGGACTCCTTTGGCCATGTTGTGTCCCCTGTAAGCGGCTGCCTTCTCGTTGAATTTGTACGGTTCAAGTTCAGGCGAAAATATCCCCTTGAGGTGACTGTTTATCATGTGAATGACAGTGAAATTGTCTTCGTAGCCGTAGAGAGGGGCTTCCTCCGTAACGGCCTCCGCAAATGCACGAGTCTCTCCCTCTTGATAAGTCAGAATTATCGCATCTCTTGTAAGTTGGGTCCCAAAGCTTGTCTTGAAAGGTTTTACAAGCGGATTAGAAATCTTGCTGTACGAAAGCATCTAGGCTAAATTACTTTCAATGACAAATAATTTTGTCGATGTTGAAATATTCAAATTGCACCTTTTACCTGAGAGATCCTCTAAGAGCACTTACGACGGAGCTTATGTCTTCAGTGGAGGTGAGATCTATGAAGACCTCCTCCAGGTTCCTCTCCTTCAGGAGGTCAACGGTCTTGCCCGCCGCAACTATTTTTCCCGTCTTCATGATGGCAATCTCTTCGCACACATTTTCTGCAATTTCAAGAATGTGAGTGGAGAATACCACAGTCATCCCGTCTTGAGTCAGGCTCCTGAGCAGGTCCCTGAAAATCTTTGCGGACTGGGGATCCAATCCATTGATGCTCTCATCGAGTATCAAAATCTTTGGTGCGTGGATCAGAGACGCAATGATAGAGACTTTCTGTTTCGTGCCAAAAGAAAGGCTGCCAATGAATTGGTCGTTGTACTCTTCCATGCCGAATGCCTTGGTCAGGTCGTTGGCCCTCCTCTCGGCTACCTCCTTTGGTATCTCCCTGATAGAACCGATGAAGCCGAAATATTCGTAAGGGGTGAGGCTCTCGTAGAGGTAGGGGGTCTCTGGCACATATCCAACTATTTTCCTGACTTCTATCTGGTTGACTTTTGCGTCTATTCCATTGATGATAACGGAGCCTCTTTCGAACTGTGAAATGCCTGCAAGTATTTTCAGCAGGGTGGTCTTTCCAGATCCATTCGGTCCTAGGATCCCGAATATCTCTCCGTCCTGAATCTCGATAGAGAAATCTGAGAGAACTTCCTTCTCCCCATAGAACTTGCTGAGAGACTGAACCTTGATGGACACAACAAGAAAAGACCAATTTGATTAATTATCTTTTGCAGGATTCTCGAGGCTTCCAAGTTCTATCTTGAAAAGTCATAGAGAATGATGAATCACTTATATTATCAAAACCTACCAATGTCACGGTTCAGAGCTTCTGACGAACAACTAAAGTGATGAAGGTTGGTGTTTCTTTGTACTGCTGGTTAGGGTTATTTTATTGTCAGAAAATGTTATCTGCCTACGTTCGACAAGCAACTCTAGTCCAAATTCTAAGTCTTCTGGCAGTAGTCCCTTGAGATCACGTTGTATTGCCTCCCTTGTGGATGACCCATCTTGGATTCTCTCCAGTATCTTTGACTGAAGAATTTTTTCTTCTGCCAACCTGCGAAGTTTCATTAAGAAAGGAATTTCGACATCGTACTTTTTTCTAAGGTCTTCACATTGCCCAAATAGTGCGGACTCCCAAATTCTTCCGGATTTTCTGGATTGGTGTTTGCACTCTTTGAAGATAACATCATAACTTAAGCCGGATCTAGAAAGTATATACATGTCGTCTAGGTCGCGATCTCTTTCCGTCACACCCTTCAGTAGAAAGATATCCTCTTTGGAGAGACTATACACAATAAGTCTCCTACCTTTAAACATTAGAGTGGCTCTTTTCTTCATCCCCGACGAAAGAAACAATTTTCTGGCAACTATCTTCAGAAAAATATCCCACCTAAACCCCTGTTTGTTTTCTAGAACCATTGCAGATAAACCTTCGTAAGGAGGAAGC
>JAKBNO010000050.1:3055-3734 GCA_021831005.1 Thermoplasmata archaeon | reverse complement strand
CCCACACATCATCAGAGTAATCTCTGGATAAGTGTAGTTCCACTGGAATGCCTGCTCGCCCATAGTAAGTAAAGGACTCAGAGATGTGTTTCATAGCATCGAATTTCTGAAGTAAAACTATTATCCGAATGCTGTTGTCTACTTTCTTGAAAAAAACTTTGAATCTCTTGAGACCCAGGGAGTTTAAAACGTTTGATATCACATTGAATATCCCTATATTCATATCCTCAAAACGCATTTCATAAATTCGAGAACCTGGAGACACTGGTTTGAGGCCCGTTTTTGTCTCACTTGTTCCGTAGAATATCACCTTGTTAAATATCGAGGTCGAAGATCTAAAACGGCCGCGGATTCTGCAACCCCCCCTTTGTCGAAAAGGGATCTTGCAACCTTACCCTTTACGTTAGAATATGGAATGGAATAAACCAAGACTCGCAGAGGGAATTCTCTATTCTTATGTTCCAGATGAGATATGAAACCAGTTGTTGGGTGTAGATATAATTCCTTGACCAAGTGTTTCAAATTTGGGCTCTTTCCAAGTATCCCAGAAAGTTGTGGGATTGCAGAATGATGGAGATGGAACCTGGCAGTGAGACTTCCCTTTTCAACAGTCAGGTCAAATGATGTGGAAGATTGCACTTTGTCCAACGAGGTCAAGAGTTCGTAAAGAGATAGATCG
>JAKBNO010000050.1:0-3045 GCA_021831005.1 Thermoplasmata archaeon | reverse complement strand
GTTGAAGAGAGATATTTTGCAGAGCTCCCTTCATTTTCTAAATTTTCTTTTGGAACATATACCAAAAGATATTTGTCATCCCCCTTCAGTTCTAAGAATGCCTGAAAAGTTAGACCCACCGCTTTGGAAAGGCTGAAAACTCGGTCATCTTTGTTGAAAATTACTTTGCATTCGGTATCGAGCTTCTTGTCTAGCTCTTTCAACAACATCTTGTTTGATAAATCGGTTAAATTAATACTTATCGAATACGGGTTATACTGCACGCCAAGGATAATTACATATGTCAGAGATTATTCACTTCTAAATGATTGACGAGGTAGACAAGAGACTTGATATGTCTCTCAGTTTCTCTTTTCCTATCGAAAGTTATGTTCTATCGACTATAGTCAAGGAAAAACCGGTACCTATCAATATCTACCACCAAAAGGGTGAACAGTACATTACCTTCTTTCTTCACGGGGTATCTGCAAACGACAGAATGATGCTGGAAACCCTAAATCCCGTGAAAATGGGAGACTCGCTGGTGATTACTGAAAAGATAACGAACCCGTTGGTGAAGAAAATCAGCGACAACGTAGGACTGATCTCGACACTTGCGGATGGAGAACTCTTCACGCATGGGAAGATTATCTTCGCGAGCTTCAGATTTCATTCGTCTCAGATGAAGGGAGCTGCCGAATTGTTAAGAAAAGTGGTCTCTCTCGATACCAATCTTTCAGGGCTAGGCCTTAGTGAATCTAAGGGTTTGGTAGAAATCCTAAATGAGATTGACAGGAGATTGCCGTTATCGTTAGTAACGTTCTCTTTCAAGGAGCACAGCGACACAAAGTTTATCCTTGAGTGGAGAAATTTACATCAACCACCTCAGAACTTCGTCAAATACACTCTTGATGGAGACCTTTCTGTCACTAATTTTATTCCATCAAATGGACAGACGTCCGCCTTCCTGACTGCAGTAGACAGGGACCATATACCTCTGGGAACCTACTTAGAATATCATAATAAGGAAAGGGTGCAAGCGTTTGTGTATGCTCCAAGTATGCTAGTAAAATCTTTGTTAGTGCGACTGTATGAAACGACGGAAAAGGTTAAGGATTTCAGGCTAGAGGGCATTAAAAATTACAGGGATGAAAACAAGAACCCTTAGGACGATATGTAGTCAAAATTGTAGAATTAAGTATTTCGTAATAGAAGCTAAAAAAAATTGAATGAAACCCGTCACTTATAAATATATAGATACCAGAATATTATCCTTTGAACAAACAAATTTATTTCATTTTGAACAATTAGAGAGAAAGATATAAATGTGCAGTGTGCCTTCATTAGCTGTAATGACCGGTGACTCCGTTGACATAGCAAGGATAGCTGAAGAATTCGCGCTGGACAACGAATTCACGTGGGGTAGCAACGTTAAAATTACTGGTAAATCGGGGGCCGTACACAAGTTCGATTTAGTTGTCACCTCTAAGAAAGACGAAAACGTGAAGGTTGCAGTTTTACACGGTATATCCGAAGATCTTGTCAGCGACATAATGAAATTCAATGCAATTGCGAGTGACTGTGGAATATCTCTTAAAGCGCTAGTCATTGAGAAAGATCTAGACGATACTGAGGTAAATCTTACACACATGTATAACATAGTCACAATAGATCAAAGACAGAGCTTGAAGCCGAAGTCGGATATTTTCGGTGTCAAAGAGCTTGATGAATCCCTTGGCGGTGCGATGAAACGGGGGAACGTCTACATGGTATCTGGAAAAACTGGCGTTGGTAAAACGACTACTGCCACTCAATTCCTGGTTCAGGGTGCCAGGTTGGGGGAGAAGGGGGCAATAATACTTACAGATACTAGAGGGGCAGAATTCATAGCAAATGCCAAGACCTTCACATTTGGTTTTGAAGAATACTACAAGGAAGGAACTATTGAAGTTATAGAACTCTCCGACAGAATTAGGGAACTGAAAGAGGATGTCTTAGAGAGTCTGAAGAGCAGGTCAAGATATATTGAAAAACTCACTGGTGAGATTAACAGAATTGTGATCGAATCAAACATCTCCCGTCTTGTCATTGACCCCCTTACACCGATGATTGTTGAAAATGACGATTTTGTTAACCAGTTCATTATGTCGCTTGCAATCCCACACACTTACATGCTCGTCACGAGCCCGGTTATGAAGAGCGACGTGAGCATGTATGGAATCGAAGAATACTTTGTTTCTGGTATCATTAAATTAGAGATGGACGATCCTTCCGCAGGAATCAGAAAAGCTTCGATAGTGAAAATGAGAGGTGGTTCATACAGTCCTTATCCATTCTATTTCAAGATTACAACTAAGGGGATAATAGCCTCCCAGTCTGAGCGGGACCTCAAGGGCGGTTCAATTTTCAAGAGAGTTGAAGCATAGGTTCAGATATTCTCAGGATCTTTACATTGACGTGGGAAGAATCACTTCCTGAATTTCAGATACTTGCCACTCCTGACGTATCGTCCTTCTCTCACAAAAAGGCTTCTGTTCTCTCGTTTGTTCGAGAGGGCTAGGAGTACGCCCAATATTCCGACTGCAACGGCCCCTATCATTCCGATGAGCAGGAAGTTTGGTGGTACCAGAGAGGCCACTGCAGATGCAGATTTACCGTATACGGTTAGAACCCCAGTTACGTGTGAGCCAGTATAGCCAAATGGAGGATGGATAGTATAATTGTATGTGCCGTTCGGTTCGTGGAAGATGACAAAACTTTTCGTAGTGTTGATTGTGACGTAGACGGGAATGTGGTTGAATGTATTGCCCTGGAGGGTCACAGACCATTGTTTCCCTGAGGTAATTCCCGACTGAGTTATGTTGATCGGATAGGTTACCATGATCCACTTGACTGGCTGAACCAGAGAACTTCCGTTGACGGTCACATTCCCGAGGTAATCAGTCGTGGAAAAGCCAGAAAGAGATTGGATTGAATACTCATAACTCCCGTTGTTCAACTTGAAGTTTATGCTCTCATTTGTGGAAATTCTGGTCAAATTGTTTATGGTAATTGACCAGAAAGTTC
>JAKBNO010000021.1 GCA_021831005.1 Thermoplasmata archaeon | reverse complement strand
GTTTGAACTTCCCGGAAGTTATCGAGCCGCCTATGACTCCACCGTGCAGGTCCTTGGGTTTTGTTCCCGGCTTGTTGACATCGAAGCTCCTAGCAATGTACATCATTGCGTTTCCATCCGTTTCGAATTTTCGAGTTGGGATTGTTTTCTCTATGGCATTCAGCAGTGAGTCCAGGTTAGCGTTATCGAGGGCGCTCATAGGGATAATCGGTGCGTCCTCCGCCACCGTGCCCTTGACGAACTCCTTGATTTCTTTGTAACTCTCAACCGCCTTTTCCTCTGTAACGAGATCGATCTTGTTCTGGACAATAACTATGTTCTTTATTCCAAGGAAGTTCAATGCCGTGAGATGTTCCCTGGTCTGGGGTTTCGGGCATTTTTCGTTTGCCGCGATGACCATGATTGCACCGTCCATCAGTGCAGCTCCAGAAAGCATCGTCGCCATGAGGCTCTCGTGTCCCGGGGAATCAACAAAACTTACGACTCTCTCCAAGACCGCTCCCTTTCCGCAGTCAGATGCGTTGTTGGAGTACCTCGTCGGGAACCCTTCTGGGCATCTGTACACCGGAGCATCAGCATAACCGAGTTTGATGGAGATTCCTCTCTTTATTTCTTCAGAAAAATAATCTGTCTTCACTCCAGTCAGGAGTTTTGTAAGGGTACTCTTGCCATGGTCCACATGGCCAACCATCCCGATATTGACTTCAGGTGGTCTTGGCAGCTTCATTCGTTTCTCCCTTAGACTCTTCTATCTTTCCCTCTACTACCAAGAAGTTGATCTGAGAAATGTCCTCTCCAACGGTATTTCCTCTTATGTTCTTCTTTTTTCTGAGGCCATCCCTCTTCGGATGGAATCCAACTCCTCCGGTTAGCAGAATCTTCTTTCTCCTCATTCCGGGGAAATCGTTTCTCATTGGGAATCCGTCCTTGTCGCTTCCGCCTGTTATCTTGAGCTTTGTGTTGCTAAAACCCAACAAAGATCCGTCGAGCACTTCTCCTATTTTCTTCCCGTACAGGGCACTCTGCCTATCCTCGGGTACTTCCAGTTGTCTAGTCTTCCCGTCAGAGGTAGAGATTACAGCCCTTATGGTAACCATTACTTATATCACCGTTAAGGTCGATAGTTTGACGAATCATAAAAAGTTCTCGGTGAATTTACTGAATGTAGTATGTGCAGTGACAGCATCCCGTTCAGGTTGCAGTTCTGATGACACTCTTTGCGACAAATGGAGTAGTGTTTTGGGATATGTTGGCCACCCTGATCCTGAAATCGACAGTCTTTGTACCTTTTCCTTTCTCCAGAACCATCACAGGATTCAGATCGAGTTCCACTATCTCTGGGTTGTCGTAGACTAGATGGGATATCCTGACTATTACGTCCTTGTATCCCTCCTCATCCGCCACAATGCCTCCACGGTATCCCTCGAGTATTTTGGCGGTCCTGAGTTCTGAAATCATCTGATCTGCGTCTTCCCTGTCGATCGGAGCGAGTCTCGTCGAAATGTCCTTTAGGAGTTCCACGAGTTTTCCTCCCATTCCCGCCACAACCATCGGTCCAAAAGCAGGATCGTGTGTGGAACCTGCAATCATCTCAATACCATCCGATACCATTTCCTGGACTACGAGGTAGTCGACTGCAAATCCCTTTGAGTTCAGCATCTGGATCATAGAGTTTGCCTCTTCGGGCGCTTCTGCAACCGGGATATTCAGTTTGACTGCACCCACATCACTCTTGTGAATAAGTTTCGGACCGTACGCCTTGATCGCGACCTTTCCCTCCCACCCCTGTATCCTCGCCTTGACTTCTACCGGGTCTATGGCTGTCGCAGTTTTGATGGTGGGTATCTTGTACGTGTTCAGCACAAGATTGCACTCGTTATAGCTCAACCATTCCCTGCCCCCCCTGAGCGCTTTTGAAATAATCGCCTTCACACTTTCCTTGTCTATACCTGTTTCCTCCGTGATCTGCCTTGCCGGAGCATATCTCCACTTTCCATACTCCGCTGCCTTAGACAGGGAGATGGCAGCATCTTCTGGGAATGGGAATGAAGGTATGCTGATACCATCCCCCTTCAGGATCTCCGATATCCCTTTGGTACCCATGAAAACGGAAACTACTGTCTTGGCGTTATTGACTTTCTTTGTTCCGTCAATAATATTTCTCGCGACCTCGTTAGGGTCCAACGCACCCGGAAGGATAAAAATGACTACGATTGAATCTATCTGATCCGTTGATCCGAGTATTTCGAGAGCCTTGGAATACGCGTCGGGTCCTATGCCCGCAGTCATATCGACTGGGTTCCTGACGCTTGCGATTGACGGTAGAATTTCTCTCAGTTTTTTCTTCGTGTTCTCGGAAAGGTCTGGAACTACTAGACCGTGGGATTCACATGCGTCGGCAGCCAGAATTCCAGCACCTCCAGCGTTCGTCAATATGGCTATTCTATTTCCCTTGGGAACAGGCTGATGGGCAAGTACTGAAGTGACATTGAACATCTCATCGAGCGTGTCACATCTAACGATTCCGCTCTGTTTGAACAGTGCATCCACAGTGACATCTGATGCGGAGAGGAGTGCAGCGGTGTGGGACTGTGTGGCCCTGAAACCCGCAGATCCCCTCCCGCTCTTCACCACTACAATCGGTTTCTTCTTCGTTATCCTTCTCGAGAGCTGGGAGAATTTAACCGGGTTTCCGAAGGATTCCAGGTACAGAAGAATCACATCCGTGTTCTTGTCATTCTCCCAGTACTGGATCAGGTCGTTTCCTGAAATATCCATTTTGTTTCCAACAGAAACAAAAGAGCTAAGGCCCAGTCCAAGCTTGGTTGTAATGTCAAAGACCGCTATTCCTAGGGCTCCGGATTGGGACAGGAATGAGACTCTCCCCTTGACTGGTTTGAAGGGGGAGAACTGTCCGTTGAGGCGAACTTCCTCCGAATTGTTGACAACCCCCATGCAATTCGGGCCAATTACTCTCATCCCGTACCTGTCACAAATTTCTGTCAGCTGATCCTGACGCTTCTTGCCCTCTTCCCCCACTTCAGAAAATCCCGAGGTGATGATCACGAGCCCTTTCACTCCCTTCTCTCCACACTCTTCTATGACTCTAAGGGCTGACTCTGCAGGCACCACTATTAGTGCCATCTCTACAGGGAAATCGATGTCCTTTACGGATTTGTAGGCCCTTATTCCCTGAAC
The DNA here is from genome assembly GCA_021831005.1 of Thermoplasmata archaeon. Taxonomy (GTDB): domain Archaea; phylum Thermoplasmatota; class Thermoplasmata; order Thermoplasmatales. Next base: position 547 of record JAKBNO010000021.1, on the reverse strand, counting down.
AAAGTCGTGCGATGGATTGACCGGAAATATCTGTCCCTGGAAATTGCTTTCAAGCAGGTTGAAGAAGAGCTGTCCACCAATAGAGCTCCTGTTGGAGGAGGCTCCGATGACAGCTACGCTCTTGGGTTCCAAGAAAAGCTTTACTGCATTTACTGCAGATATTGCTTCCCTGTTCTCGAAATTCCTGATTGCCTCCGGAAGCGAGGAAGGCGAGAACCTCACTTTTAGGGATCCTGGTCCAGCTTCTGACTCAACCGCAAATCCCATACTTTTGAGGACTGCTATCATCTTATAGTTCTCGGGGGAAACGTAAGCAACGATCTCACCCGCCCCAGATCTCACCGCCTGTTCCGCCATTAATCCCAGAACTGCGGTTCCAAGACCAAGGGATTGATACCTTTCATCGACTAATATGCCCATCTCTGGGATGTCATTGACTTTCTCGTACAAAGCACCGTGCGCGATTATCTTTCCATCCCTGAGGGCAATTACGGAGATTATATCTTTACCAAGGAGGAGCTCGATGGCCCGGTCTCTCGGAATGTTC
>JAKBNO010000032.1 GCA_021831005.1 Thermoplasmata archaeon | reverse complement strand
GGCGCAAGAGCTGGAGTTTCCCGGTTTCCATGCCCATGCCGCGGGACACTGGTGCGCCACTGCGCTCCTGAGAGGGATTTTCGGGCAGAAACCACTGGACATCCGCATGGTGCAAATCCATCTCGGCCATCGTTCCCTGAGGACGACTCAGAGGTACACCCACATAACTCAGGAGGAGGTGGCGAAACAGGTCAGGGACAGGCTTTCCGACTTTTTTCAGGGAGATGAGCCCGTGACAAAAACGGTCAAAATGCATGAATCCTTCACTGCACCACATGGGGCTGCCCGGATTTGGACCGGGGTCACAGACTCCCAAAGCCCGTAGGATGCCAAGCTACCCCACAGCCCCTTCCGACCACATTTTTACTCGGTTTAATTACCTTTTCATCGAAACAACTACTCCAATTTGTCCCCAATGACTCCGGATATTGAAGCTACCACCTCATTCAGACTCCTGTTTGCGTCAACTTCAATACCAATTCTGAACTCCGTGGATTTCTTCTACACCATCCTTGTTCCTTCCTCACCCAAGACGAGGCTTCTTGACGCATCTCGTCTTATACACTCGGCTAGCGGTAGCGTTAGTGTTATCACGACGCCCCTGAACTTGCTCAGTCCATTAGTCAGATCAACTACGACCCGCCTGAAGTAAAAGTTGCCGTCAAATATAACTGGCTTGCCCGAGTATAGATATTCCTTTGCCTCTTTAACCGCAATCTCATTTGCGCTCAGAAAACTCGTCTCTGAGATGTGATCGTGCTCCCACTCCTCAAGGTTGAATTTTTCAAGAATTTCGTCTATCGAAATGTGAGCTGCATTATATCTTCTTGATAGTTCCTTTGAAACGGTCGTTTTACCTGCCCCAAGCGGTCCTCTTACGATTACATAGAACGTTTGCGCCACAGTTTCATCCCCTTTTTCGACCGTTGCCCTATCATGTTAATTCGTTAAGCCATTAAAATTATCTACTCATTGTTTCTTCTAATATTATGAACTGTGAACTGTGTGGAAAGGTGATGGATCGCTACCATGAGGTTATCATTGACGGTGTTAAAATGAGGGTCTGTCACGACTGCGCTAAATATGGAAAGGAAGTTGCTAAGAAGCCAGCAGCAGTCCAGAAAGAACCAATTCCGCGGAATACCGTACAAAATAACAACTTCATTCACATCCCCCCTCCCTCCGCACCCAGAAGGAAGACGACTGGCAGTGTGGAAGATTCTGATGAACCCATCATAGACTTCGGACAGTTGATCAAGAAGAGAAGGGAGGAGATGGGACTCTCTCAGGAAGAGCTTGCAAAGAGGCTGCAGGAAAAGAAGAACCTGATTGCAAAGATTGAAAGGGAAGAGATAAAACCGGACAAACACACGGCCAGGAAAATTGAAAAACTCATGGGAGTCAGGATATTAGAGAAGATACAGTGATTTTGTGATTGGCTAGCTGTCCAAAGCACTCTCTTTAGGTGGCAATGATTCGTTTGGAGGAGTTGACTTCATCGGAGGGAAAAGTATGACCTCTTTGATTGAAGTCTGGTTTGTGAATACCATTGTTGGTCTGTCGATAGATATACCTATTCCTGCAGTTGGAGGCATTCCATATTCGATTGCGTTGAGGAAATCTTCGTCGAATGGGGGTGCTTCTTCGTCTCCCTTCTTTCGTGCCCTCTCTTGTTCCTCAAACATCTTTCTCTGGTAGAGAGGGTCGGTAAGTTCTGAATAGGAGTTGGCGACTTCCATTCTTCCCACATACAGCTCAAATCTTTCCGCAAGTAGCGGGTTACCTCTCTTTGTCTTTGTGAGGGGACACATGTATGTTGGAAAATCCAGGACGAAGGTTGGCTGCAATGTCTTGCCTTTCAAGTACTTGTCGAACAGGGAGTCTGCAACGTGGTAACGATCCGGATGTTTCAGCCCCAGTCCTTCCGCGTCGTTGATCCTCTTGACATCTTCATCGGAAATGGATGAAACGTCAATCCCTGACATTTTCTTCAACTCGTCGACCCAGTACATCCTTGCAAATGGGGGAGCGAAGTCAATTGTTTCCCCCTGGTATTCTACCTTGGTGCTTCCGAATGTATTGGTAGCGAAGGCACTCAACATCTCTTCCATCATCTTCATGAAAGTTTCGTAGTCGCTGTATGCCTCGTAATATTCTACCTGGGTGAACTCTGGGTTATGAGTCGTGTCTGCATCCTCGTTCCTGAAATCTTTGGAGACCTCGTACACTCTTTCTGCCCCACCTATGATCAGTCTCTTTAGGTAGAGTTCATCAGATATTCTGAGAAACATCTGTTTGTCATCGAGGGTGTGGTACGTTGTCGTAAATGGCTTGGCACTTGCGCCCCCGTAGAGATCCTGCAATATCGGGGTTTCAACTTCGATTGCCCCCCTGGAATCGAGTGCATCTCGGACGTGACGCATGAATTTTGACCTCACTTCGAAAGTCTTGAGAACCTCCCGGTTCATCATTAGGTCCACGTGCCTGAATCTGTATCTCGCTTCAGTATCGGTCAGGCCCTGCCACTTGTTGGGAAGTGTTCTCAGGGTCTTGGAGAGCATTGTTAGCTCTCTCGCACTGACACTGATCTCACCCCTCTTGCTCTTCATCACTATCCCCCTTATTCCGAGATTATCACCGATGGATGAGTTCGTCAGGACAAGTAGGGACTTTTGGTCCAGGTCGTTATTCCTGATCAACCCCTGGATTTTGCCAGTTCTGTCCTGAACATCTATGAACGTTATTCCCCCCATCTGTCTCAGCTGCATTGCTCTTCCAGCGATGCTCACTTCCTTGCCTTCGAATTCTGAAAAATTATCTCTTATCTCCTTTGCGTGATTAGTGACGTGGTAAGAATATGGATATGGCTCTATTCCTGCTCTCCGAAGTGCTTCAATACTCTCTATCTTTGCATTATCTATTGCCATAATTTCGTCATCCCAGAGTTTGACAAGACAGGTGGTCCTATTTCTACTTTCAATTTTTTATTACCTAGGTCTAATGAGAAGTTTATCGGGCGCCTCTCTACTTCAGCAACCTAGCCCTTATGAGGGCCCTCATAGGCACTCCATCTATCTCATCTTTGGTTGTCTTGTTGGTAAGAACCACAACCAGAACCGGATTCCCTTTCTCCTTCTTCACTGCGCTCACTGCCTTGGAGATTGTTTCACCCGTACTCACCACATCATCAATCAGAACTACGTTCTTTCCAGAAACGTCCGCGTAGTTGCTTGAAAAAGTACCCTCGCCCTTTAATGTTAATGACCTGTAGATCGCCAGTTCTGTTCCAAGTATGTCGGAGAGAAATGTTGCATAAGGGATCCCATTGATGGTTATGCCGCATATCGTGTCTACTTCCTTTTCCAGCAGGTGAGTCTCCTCTTCGATTATGTCAGCCATTATTTCAGCGATGTTGTATATTCTGTTCGAATAAACTCCGATGCTTCTCCAGCCGATCTTTACATCTCCCGGAGCTTTTTCTATCTTTGATTCGCCGCTGAGCAACCATATTATGGTGTTAAGGGAAAGGTGCATCTCTGTTGCTATATCTTTGTCGTTCATCCCTTTCTGTTTTAGCTGTTTTGCATTTTCTGCAAGTTCATCAATACTCTTCATTTATTATCACCATTCAGCACTCATAGGGGTCATCACAGCCTTAGCTCAGCTGACCCTTTTTCATCACTATTTCGAATATGCAACAAGAATATATACTCTTTTTGAGGCATGTTAACTGCTCCTGCACTCTGACGAGAGTTCTATTCGCCAGTTACTGGTGGCAAAGCACATGGAATCCAT
>JAKBNO010000035.1 GCA_021831005.1 Thermoplasmata archaeon | reverse complement strand
ATGTCAGGATAGAAGATCTGATGAAACTGAACGAGCAGTAACGTTTTAAAGTCTGACGAAATTGAGTTCAGTGAAGATAGTTTCTACAGGCAATTCAGAAGGACTTTCATCTAAAATTTCATCAATTCTCGGAATACCACTTGCAAGGGTAAGTCGGAGGCGATTTGCTGATACCGAGCTCTATGTCAAGATAGAAGAACAGCTGAACGAAGCAATCGTGGTTGGCAGTACGTACCCTGATTCAGGAATAATAGATATATTGCTCACTGCCGATGCAGCTCAAAATGCGGGAGCAAAGAGGAAGGTTCTTCTCGTCCCTTACTTTGGATACGCCAGGCAGGACGCAATGTTCCAGCAGTATGAGGCGGTCAGTGCAAGAGTTCTGTCCGAACTTTTCCTGGAAAGGTTTGACAGGATATTTGTGGTTAACATGCACTCTCCGGAGGGCATGGCGTTTCTTGGAAACAAGGGAAAAGAGATCCGTGCAGAGTCAGTTATAGGGGAACGGGTCAAGGAAGACGGGAACGACGTAGTGATCTCTCCCGATGACGGATTCATAGAAGAGGGAGAAAATATATCCAAAGTGGCAGGACTAGAATCCATCCATCTGAACAAGAAGAGAGTCTCTGACACCAAGGTTGAGATCACCATTCCAGAAGGTTTCAGCGTGAAGGGGAAAGTTGTTGCACTGACCGATGACATGATCTCGACCGGCGGGACAATTCTCGAATCTTCCAAGGTTTTGAAGCAGAACGGTGCAAAAGTGATCAATGTGTACTGCGTCCACGGACTCTTCGTTTCGGGAACTTCTCGGTATGCAGGATTTGTTGACAGCATTTCCACGACGGATACCGTTGATGGGCCATTCTCAAAAATGACCGTTTCCGACATAGTGGCTTCAAGCCTCAGAGAATATTTTAGGCCCTAGGGCTGCTTTCAACCGTTATTACTCAGCCCTCTTGTCCACTTTCAAGAATTTGAGTTTATTTTGCGGTGGCTTCGAAAAGCTTGCCTAGCCTCTTCACTCCTTCCACTATGTTTTCGTTGGAACTGAATGTGAAATTGAGTCTCATAGATTCGTGATTGTCTTCGTCAGGATAGAATGCTGATCCAACCACGTATAGGACTTTCTGTTTGACTGCTTCTTCAAACATCTTGTCGGTATTTGCCCCTTTCCTGGTGACCCAGAGAAACATGCCACCATTCGGTCTGGTGTATTCCACGTCACCCGGGAAGTAATTCACGAAAGATTCAATCATCAAGTCTCTCTTTTGGCGATACAGATCAATTATCTTGGGGATCTGCTTGTCCATATATCCGCCAGAAACGTACGCCTGGGCAATGTAAGTGGAAACAGAACTGGTCGCCAGGTCCACTGCCTGTTTTGCGATGTTGAGTTTTTCAATCACATCGTGCGGTCCAACCACGTATCCCAGTCTGATTCCGGGTGAAAGGACCTTTGAGAACGTGCCGAGATAAACCACATCGTTATCCATCGATTTCAGGGTAGGAACATGCGCCCCAGCGAACCTGAGGGCACCATACGGGTCATCTTCAATAACTGTCAATCCCCTCTCATTTGCTATCTCGAGAAGCTCCTTCCTTCTCTCGAAGCTCATTGTGATCCCACTCGGGTTCTGGAAATTAGGTATGACGTAGATGAATTTTGGATTCGGGTATTTCTTGAGTTTCTCCCTGAGAACATCCATTCTCATTCCATAATGATCCATCTCTACTCCAACCATCTTGATCCCGCTCGCCTTGAGGGCAGATATCGTTCCCACATATGTTGGAGCTTCTGTGATAACATACTCTCCCGGATTCGCAAAGACCTTTCCCAGCATGTAGAGCGCTTCCTGGGACCCTGCCGTTTGGATTATGTCGGTCGGCTCCGAATTGATTCCCTCTTTCTCCTTCAATCTCGCAGCGAGAGCAACGTTAAGGGAATCCAGGCCTTCAGTAGCGCCGTACTGAAGCATCTTCTTTCCATTTCTGGCGAGTTGTTCTTCAAAAATCCTCCTAATATCTTCTATAGGGAACGATTCCGGATTCGGAAGTCCTCCTCCAAAGGAAATGACATCGGGTTGATTTGCAACTTTAAGAAGCAATCTGATTGCCGAGGGTTTCATGGCATTGGCAATTGCAGAGAATTCTCTCTTAACTGGTGCATTCATCGACATATCAAGAAAGGGTTTTTTGGGGTATAAGTGTTTTTAAATCTTGAGAGCTAATTAATGAACTTGGCAGGAACCATTGTTTTCATTAAATACAATTAATCTAAATTACCATCTCTTCCTCTTTCACCTTGCGTTTGTGGATGCCGAGATCCGAAGTATCTATAACCAAATCACCGAAAAGAACGGTTTTATCTATCCCCCCTTGAAGGGAAGCAACCACCCTCCCAATTGCGTCTGCCTTCATTATACCGCTTCCGCTCGATCCTGTCGCAACAATTATGTTCTTATCCCTGAAAACATAGTGCGTCTTGTCGATCGTGTTGTATGCATAATATCCAGCCCACATAGAACTGACCTTTGAATTCTTGAGCTGGGGGAAATATGCTGTCAATATCGGGAAGAGGCTCTTCTCATAAAAATCCCGTTCGGGCTGGGGATCTTCCGTAGTTGAAAAATTTCGGTTATAATCATCGGCTATGGTCACCCAGATGGAGTGACTCTCCGGATCAGGTCTCAACACTATTTCATGAGAAGGCAAAATAGTCAGTGTCATCACATTCTGTCCTTCAATCAGCCCGGTTCCCATCACTGTTTCCACTTCTGGACCCGATATCTGGAACACTTGCCTCTTCTTTCCCCTTGTATGACCGTCAATGCCCGTACTATCAAGTATGTCACTTGTCCAGACGTCCGTACAGAATATGAAATCGCTTGCAGAGAACTCCCCTCTGTTCGTCTCTATAGTGCTGAGAACCGTCTTTTGCCATACGAACGGTTCACCGGGATAGTTCAGCGGTGTCACTGGCTGAAGACTCGGCGCTTTCACTTCTGTTCCAAAATAGAATTCAACGCCCATCTTGCCAAGTTCGTTCCCGTAAAACTCGCATATTTTTTCTGGTGCAAGTATACCGCAGTTGAGGCCGAGCAAACCACCTTCAATATTGGACAGATTCATTACTGAAATTTCTTCTTCCGATAACTTGGTTCTGAATCCCGCACTGATAAGAGTTTGTTCACTGACATAACTTGCAATGCCTTCCTCGACGAATCCTTTGAATGTTGGATTGTCAATGAATTTGCGGTCTCCAAGAAAGAGGTATCCATTGAAATGCATGCCCAGGTCTATCTTCAGATCGTTCTGAACGTGCCTGTAGAATTCTATGGTAGATTGAGTGATTTTTCGGTTGACATCGGATGAGAACAAATTCCTGAATGCTGCGGCGCTCTTGGCAGTATTGCCCTGACAATAGGCTGGCTTCTTATCAAGAATTGCGATCTTAAGCTTTTCATTCATTTTCTTAAGGTGGTAGGCTGATGCCAAGCCCGTTATTCCAGCGCCAACGATAATTACATCGAATCTATTCATGACTCATCTCTCTAGCATTAGGGCCATTTCATTGAGTTCACAAGTTGTTTAACCATCCTCTTTGCTGAGGTCACATTTGATCTTAGACCTTCAGAAAGTGCCTCTCCCACAGAGTCCATCTGTTTCGGATTCAGTCCCCTCATTGTTATCTCGTTGACCCCTACCCTCCCCACGCTATCAACAAGAATGTTTGAGGTTTCCAATCGTCTAGATATCTCGGGAGAGTTTTCATAATCAAGCAAGAACATAGCGCTTTCGGACACTTCCGGCATGTTTGCTAGCTTTACTTTTCTCTCAATGAGGGCCGAGACTAATGCGCTTCTGTTGTCAAGACATCGCTTCCCATAATTGCTCTTAGAAAGATATTCGAGAGAAATTCCGAGAGCTGCAATTCT
>JAKBNO010000028.1 GCA_021831005.1 Thermoplasmata archaeon | reverse complement strand
ATTCTTTGATCTCTGTACTGGACTACGGAAACATATCGACCGTCACACTCCAGATAATTTGGTTGTTGCTTGGTTCAGCCATCCTGTTTGCAGTTGCAGTGAAACTATTCAGCTGGAAACAAAAGTGAGAAGGAAATCTGGAAAACTGGATTCATGGAGGAAGATTACTGCTGCTTCAGTTGAGTATTTGCGTTTTCACCCTGAATAGTGTTGGTGGTGACGCCTACTGCGCTGTTTGCATATTTCCTTGAGATCACCGTAAAACTGAGTGAACCTGCAAGAATTGCCAGAATAACCGTATAAAATATGATGTTTCCAAATGAACTGAAGATTGCTGGATTTGAAGTGAGGATTATACCTAGAAGGACAATGACAGTTGGGCCCCTGTGAACAAAGGTTGCCACCAGCATACTGTCGCTGCCAAACCACTTGGTAACCCCATTAATCGCATAGATTTCAAAGAAGCGGATTGCTACGAGGGCCGCGACAAATATCAGTGCAAAAAGGAGTGCGTGAAAGTCAAATATATTGACCAGAATTCCTGTATAGACATAAAAGATGGTCAGTAAAATGAAAGTAATCTCTTGGTTGAAATAATCAAGTTGCGCCGTGTCAACTATTCCGGACAACTTAATAATCTTGGACATAGGTCCTGAGTTTGCAATAATTATAGAGAAAACGAAAGCAGCAAGAATTGGAGAGGCGCCTATGTAGTCAGACACACCCCAGATGCCCAATAGAACTGCAATGGTCGCTATGTAATAGTGGGGCGCAGATGCCTGTTTCAAGATGATCAACCAGGCGATTCCTATGATTCCTCCTAGGACTATCGCTTCAGACACGCTTCCAAAGAGATAGCTCGCTATTCCAACCACCCCGACCAGGGAGCTTTGCTGATCTATGATGCTCAAAAGAAGAAGGGCACCAATGACATTCAACACCGAGTTGAATATGGTTTCAACCTCTATTGAGTGTCTCATCTCCTCGTTGATTTTTATTCGGTTCAACAGAGGGATTATGAAAGGAGCAGCTGCTTCGCTCAGAATTGTCGAAATCAGTAGTGAAATTAGTAGCGGTAATTTAAAGACAAAATACAACAGGGGAGTCAATAGCCCAATAACAAACAATAAATCAGCAACTGCAATCCAAATACCCTTTGACAGCGCATGACCAAATTTCTGAAGATCCAGCTTGAGAAGTCCGCCAAATACGATAAGTATCAAGGCGATTGTACCGACAAAGCCGAGAAGTTGCCTCAATAGAGATATGTAAACTCCAGGAATGATACCCGAATAGTGAATCAGAATACCGATCAGCAATAAGAGCAGCATGTCGGGTATTCTCTTTTTTCTAAACGCTATTTCTCCTATAAACCCGAGTAACATAATTCCTGCGAGTAGTAGCAGTAGTTCGTCGGTTCTAGGATACATCGCTTCCTAAAGAACTCATAATCAGTTATAACATTTTGTATTGGTCTCCGGCAAATACCAGACTGCCGTTCATAATTCTTATTTATATAATAAGTGAGAATATTTCAGATGACCCAGAATCCCCACTACTCTTTGATGCCCCTAGCAAAATTCTTTATGATGAATATCAGGTTGACTACCACGATTACAAACCCAACAATGTTGAGTGAACCGAAGGATGGTATGATGAGAGTTAATTTCTCGATAGATGGGATGTAGATGCCTAGAATTGTAAAGGTTAGAATCAGAAACAACAGAATTGGAAGTACATTGCCCTTCGAAACTTTGTTCTCTCTCTTGGCAGCGTGTTTTGAGAAGTAGAACGAGGCAGAAAGTATAGCCAATGGTAGGTACAACAAGAAGGAGAGTATGATTATTAGAAATGGAAGTCCAAAAACAGTGAGAGACTTAAAATTGAATGCGAGAAACAACACAATGGATGGTACTATAACACCCAAGTCCACAATGGTGATTATGGATATCGCCTCGCTGTAACTCTTGACGGATAACCTTTGACTTATAACACTATTGCTCAATCCGTCAGACAATATATTCGCCATTGCAATTAATAACATAGAATAGTAGTATAAATAATTGTCTGCTCATTGTCATACAAACGTCAGAGTTATACGTCCTTAATTCTGTCATCCGATTCGGTTTAGATTGAGGTTTTGGTTGTCACAATTGGTCCACTTTTCTAAGAAAATACGGGTCAAACTCGCTGTCGACTAAGTTTCACACAACTTTTATTTTGAATCGTACAATACCTGAAAATGGAATTTCAAAAGTTCTCTGAAAGTTATTCCAGTAAGGTAAGTGCAATCATCGCACCCGTTTTCGAAGATTTTACTCCGGCAGATACTCTGAATTTTACTAGGGAGAGTTCTGCCTTGGCCAATGCAAAGAAGTCTGGATTTTCTGGGAAGATTGGTGAGACTTTTGATATCTTCGACAATAAGCTGGGGAAGAGAATTATTCTAATCGGGCTGGGAAAGAAGGGAGCAATTGATGACGAAGTGCTTCGCCGATCCTATTCTTCTGCATTCAACTCGGTCAAATCTACTCCTAAGGGAGTGGTACAAGTCATCCTTCCTAATGGATCAACTGAAGAGACAAAGGAAGTTATCTTTTCTATCTCTCTCGCTGCTTACGACTTCGACAAGTACCGAAGTGAGAAGAATAAAGCCAAAGTGGACAAAATACTCATAACAACTAAGTCCAAGGAAATGGCAATAAGGGAAGCAATTGCGTTAGCAGATGCGGTGAATTTTACCAGGGATATCGCCAACCTACCTCCTTCCGTTGGAACTCCTTCCTTTTTCGAGAAGACTGCACGGAAACTTGAAGGCGTAACTGTCAAGTCTTTCATAAGGGAGGACTTCGTCAAGCTGGGTATGGGAGGATTGGAGGGTGTATCTAGAGCTGCAAAGGAGGCAGCCAAGCTACTGATCCTCGAGTATGGTCCAAGAGATAAGAAACCAACGTTGATCGTGGGCAAGGGAATAACTTTCGACAGCGGTGGAATTTCAATCAAACCTTCGGAAGGAATGGACGAAATGAAATTTGACAAGTGCGGTGCTTCTGCTGTTATTGGGACAATGAAACTCATCTCCGAATTAGGAATCAAGAAACACGTCATCGGTATGACACCTCTGACGGAAAACCTCCCGGGTGGAAATGCTTACAAACCAGGCGACATACTCACCCATTACAATGGAGTGACTTCTGAAGTCTTATCAACTGACGCCGAAGGAAGATTGGTGCTTGCTGATGCTTTGAGTTATGGAACCAAGAATTTCAAACCATCGGAAGTGATAGATCTTGCGACTCTCACCGGGGCTTGTGTCGTCGCACTGGGGAATAACTATGCAGGGCTCATGGGCAATAACGAATCTCTAAAGAACAGAATCAAGAAAGCATCAGAGAATTCCTGGGAAAAAGTCTGGGAGTTGCCAATAGATTCGGATTTCCAGGATCAGATAAAGAGCAAGGTCGCAGACATAAAGAATACTGGCGGAAGGGAGGGAGGGGCTGAGACGGCTGGTGCGTTCCTGAGCAGATTTGTGGGAGATACTCCTTGGGTACATCTTGACATAGCTGGAACTGCCTGGACACAGAAGAACAATTCTCACAGGTCTTATCTACCTGCGGGAGCGACGGGATATGGAGTTAGATTGCTCTACGAATTCTTGAAATTGGAGTAAACTGCCCATAGAGACTCCCTATAATAAACTCAAAGATCCTATACGATACTGGACAAGAAAAGAATATGGTAGGAAATAATTTTAAACGGACTAGTACACATCGGTTGTCAACATTGCGTTGAACGAGTTACTGCGTTTCATTGCCAGTTTTTCGGGAACAAAAATTCTGGATACTCGATTACTAAAGGAGTCGAGAACAGGTTTCCTCAAGAACTTTGTACCTTGCGTTCCCTGACCTGGAAAGAGTATACTATTATTCCAGTAAGAATCATCAAACTGCCGAGATATAGAGCCTGGGTTCCAAGAGCAAACATTAT
>JAKBNO010000094.1 GCA_021831005.1 Thermoplasmata archaeon | reverse complement strand
CTCTGATCTTCTGGGAGAGCGTATCTGAGATTTCTTTTCCTTCGAACTGCCCTCTCACCTGCTTCATCACGGTTCCCATCAGCAATTTGAAGGAACCTTCTCCCCGCTCCCTGATCAAGGGCTCATTATCTTTCACAATGGCCTCGATTATTTTCACAAGCTTTTCGTTGCTTTCAGACTTCATTTTGAATTCTGGCCCAATTTCCCTCACTCCTTGTTGATCTTCAAGCTGTAGAGAATAATCGAATGAATTTTTTTCCCAAAAGGTCAACTTACTGCTTTCTGAAAGCTTGAATTCACCAAAAAGATATAGCGATTCCAGAGATTCTGAAGGAATGTTGCCTTTTGAAAATCTCTCAGTTAGATACCTTGCCTTGTTGAGGTTTGGGTTCTCCGAAGAATAGACAACTGACAGGAACTTTGCGCAGACTTTTGGGGTTCCGAAATCTTTGACAAAAGATTCCAACACATCATCGTACTCTTTCCAGAGCGAACTGAATGCTTCCTGTGCAGGGATTCCCACTGATTCGAGATATTCAACCCTTTTCTCAACTGTCGGTGGGACTTTAGTCTCTATTTCTCCAATATAAGATGAATTTAGGGGGATCAGGGGAATGTCAGTTTCGGGATACATTCTGGAGCTTCCAGGGAGTGGTCTAAGGTACTTTGTACCATTTTCGACTGCAGCTCGAGTCTCCGCAGGAACCCCGTTCAGCGCTTCGCGAACTCTGGATTGAATGATCTCAACGCAGATCTCTATCTTGGAAGGTTCAAGGACGACGAGGCCAAAAGCATCGTTTTTCTTTGAGCCCAGTCTCTTTGAAATTTCGTTCATTGCCTTCTCATCTATTCCATAATTTGGGAGCTCATCAGAGTGGATGAATCTTCCAATGCCAACTGCCCTCAATCGTTCTGCAATTTCCTTTCCCAGTCTGAACTTGCCATTGTTCAGTACTCCAGAGAGACCGGGCAAGGAAAATCCGTAAATTTTCTTTCCTCCTCTAACACCTTTCGTGAAAATTTCCGAATTATTGAAGAAAGCAGAATTGGTCAAATCTTCGAGTAGAAGATCAGTTGAAACACTTCTTCCTTTCAAAACACGTGCTATCTCGAGGAGGGACTCCTGTCTCTCAATCTCCTTAGCCAGAACCCTTTCAATCTGAGAGAGTGACGACACTCCCTTTATCTCTACCCTGTTTCCGCCCAAAATGGATACATTAAGATCCTGTCTTATGCTACTGCCTTCCCTTCTTATCATCCCACTCTGCTTGACCGCCAGGCCTATGTTTTGAGCCGCTTCCCTAGCCTCTTTTGGAGAACGGATATCGGGGTCTGTTGAAATCTCTATCAGCGGAATGCCAAGCCGATCTAGGGAGTATACAATTTTCTTCTCGTCTTCCCTGACTTTCTTGCTCGCTTCCTCTTCCAATGTCACTGAGGTTATTCCAATAATCTTCGAATCCATCTTGAACTTTCCGTGCACTCCTATTATTCCTGTACGTTGGAAACCAGAAGTGTTTGAACCATCGACCACTATCTTTCGCATAAAATGGACGTTGTCCACAATCTTGCAACCCAGGATCAAAGAGACAACGATCGCCGTATCAAGGGTCTCCCTTCCTGGTGCGTGTGGAGGCTCTTCGTCCATCTCGACGAGGCAGGAATTTTCCGTCTTGATGTATTCATATTCTTTGCCCTTCAGAGATTCCTGAAGAGCGGCTATATCCTTTTCAGACTTCTCACCAGACACCACCGTCAGTTTTCTCGTGAATGATCCCAACTCAGAGTCGCTCTCTTCTCCTTTACATTCGCAGAAGAGTTTCCTTCCCTTGACTTGAAAGTGTATCTCCAACCCGATCTTCACATCATTCAGTTCTTCGCTCAGATAATTCACCTCTTAGGTTCTTGGCGAGAAGGTTTCTGGCAGTGTCGTGATCAAAATTGCCCAACAGGAAAGAAAGTTTGGTATAGGCCACTTCCGGCAGCATGTCGTGAAGGGGAATAACACCAGCATCCAGCATGTTTCTCCCTGTGGTGTAGACCTCAAGGTTCACCTCGCCGTAGAGACACTGGGTCGTAATTCCAATTATCTTTCCATCATCAGTGTAATCCTTCACCTGAGACAAGAACCTGTTGGAAATGTGACCAAGACCAGTTCCTGCCAAAATTATTCCGTCGTTCGTCTCAGCAAACTTGTTGAATATTTCTTCGCTTAATCCGGGATAAAAATACAGGAGTCCAACTTTCTCGCTTATCTTGTCATATAGTTTTGTTGGTTTGCCATTCACCTTTTCATACTTTTTCCAGTGAATGTCCAGGTTGCCATCGACAGTGCCGATCGGTTCCGAATTGACGCTCTTGAACGCGTCCCTGCGGGATGAGTGCATCTTCCGCAACCTAACACCCGAGTGAATGTCGAGGATATCATCACTGGTCGAGGAGTGCATGACGACACCTACCTCTCCGAGATCCGATTGAGCAACCTTGACCGCCCCCGTAAGATTGAAGAACGCGTCAGAAGAAGGACGATCCGGTGATCTCTGGGATGCTGTGATCACAATCGGGGCTTCGGGATTCTCTATCAGAAATGATAGTGCAGATGAAGTAAATGAAAGCGTGTCAGTTCCGTGTGTTATGACCACACCCTCCTTTTGATTGATCTTTTCGAACACTTTTTTCGCTATGTTTATCCAGTCGCTCTTTTTCATGTCCTCAGAAAGAATGTTCAGAATTATCTCCGCATCCACGGATGCAACCCTTGCCAGGTCTGGCTGTGCATACAGCATCTCCTGAGCAGTCCTAGCAGGTTTCACGGCTCCCGTTTCGTAGTCTACATAACTCGCAATTGTCCCTCCTGTTCCCAGTAAAAATACGTGCTTCCCCTTACCAGTCATGTTTCCCCTCACCACGTTCTTGGGGGAGTATTTTGAGATCAAATTGATCGAGCTTATGGAAACATTCTCAAGGGAAAGATTGTAACCATTCTGGAGTTTGATTACGGTTATCTTTTCATCCTTTGAAATGAACATTCCAGAGAAAGTGGTTCCCTTCCACTGAACTTCGACCTTGTCACCCGATTCAAGAGCATCGGACACAGTTAGGGATGTTTAATTCATAAAAAAACTTGCCGAGGTTAGTTTCGTTGCTCCCTCTACCTAAATTACAGAAATTATAGACAAAATTCAACCAAAGAATGTTCCCATAGATCCAAATTGCAAACCTCTTCATAGCACACACAATTCTTCCTTCTGTATTTCCAAGAAGTACTATGAGAAGCGCAACTGAGAAGTACATCGACCGATCAATGACCAAAGTTGTAGGATGCAAGACCGACAATAGAAATATTCTTGAATTTTGGCCAACGCGAAGTGGCAGAGAATAGGAAATCCCTTTACTACAGATCTGAGCTTTTTCGTGTCAGTACCTTCGATCTTGCAATCTTCTGTAATTTTATATCATCTGTCACAAGCTCGTAGCCCGTTTCAATAGCGGATACGAGATATGATGAATCATAGAATGTCAGACCTTCTTCTAAGGACAAAGTTAGCGTTGAAGCCGGAGATGGTACGATCTGTTCCATGGAATCAATTAACTCAAAAAGGACTGTACCAGAATCCTTTGCTTCTTTCTTTGAAATTCTATTTCTAATCTTATAATTCTTCCATATAATGTTGCCTATTTCATACCTAGCAAGAGGGATCGTAGCTCCATCAAGGAGTACACTAAATTTGTTACTCTGAAAGAGATTAAATATTGAAGAAGCATCGAGCAGATTCATATTTCTCTGTCTTCCCGAATGTCTGATACTATTTCATCTAGATTTAATTTCGATATTATAGGCGCTACTCTCTTCATTTTCTCAATTAAATCCTTATTCCTAGCTCTCCTTATTTCTTCTTCCACAGCCTTCCTGATAATTACTGTTGGATTTAATCCGAGTTTCTTTATTTCCTCTCTCTCCTCTTCCGGGATTTTTGCAGATATTGTGGCATACCT
>JAKBNO010000002.1 GCA_021831005.1 Thermoplasmata archaeon | reverse complement strand
ATGTCATTCCGGAAAGGCGGTCCAGAAGTGCTCGGGGGAATTGATACATAAAGAGCCATTTCTAGCCGTCGATCTATGGGGTCTAACATTCGACCAGAGAGCATTCAGTTTCATATAACACGTTCTATTTTTCGTCAGAGAATTCATCAGGTTGGAAGAAGTGTCGTGGCTATTCCAGGATAATGGGCAAGCAATGGAAAGAGTGCCCATATCACAAAGTGTAAAGTGGCAGCAGGCAGGAAATTCTTCGAGAATTTTGTGAGAAGACCATAAACCATCCCCATTCCCAGAACAGAGGTTAATAACAGGAGGTTGAAGGGGAAAGGATAAGCTGCTCCGTGGTCTGCGATAGCGTACTTTGAATAATAGACCATGTAGAACAAAGCCTGTAGAAAGAGTGCAACATAAGGTGATATATTCCGAAACAAGAGTCTTTGAATCAAATATCTAAAATTAAATTCCTCAATGATCACCGGCGTCAGGAATATTATCGGCAAGAATTTTGCCCAGTTGGGGTCTGTGATGTAATAATAGAATGTCAGCAACGTGAAAACAGAAGCAAGGATGGAGAATTGAACTATTGAAGCTTTGAAATCTTGATGCATTTCACTTCTGAAAAACACCAAACTCAATGGTATCGAAAAAAGACCTGCAACTATGCTGATATAGTTTGCTAATTCACTGTTAAAAAGAATGAACAAAAATCCAGCGATGAAAAATATCAGAAAATCTGCTGACAGCAAGGCCTTTTTTATCCACCCCATCTTACAATGTATCAGCCCTAAAATTTATAGGTTTACTAAAAAGGTTAAAATAGTACTCTTGAATTTGAAAGCAGATGAATGAGGGGATCGATGAACCGAAGAGGAATTTTCTCAAATTAATGGTCACTGCATCGATCGTTGCTGGCGCTGGGTTATCTTTGGGAGTAGTCCTAAAGTCACTGACTCCGCCACAAGAGGGTATAACAAGTTTTCCAACTCTTAAATTAGTAGATAGCAATGGAAATCCATTACTCGCATCAAGTTTAAGTGTTAACAATCCGAATGCCCTTCAATTCAATTATCCGCTTCAGGCCACCCCAAACAATATCCTAAACTTGGGTGATGCAAGTGGAACTCCAATTAAGATCAGCGCCACTCAGGTCACAATACCTGCAGACGGCAGCAAGTATACTTCATACGCCGGAGTTGGAAAATATGAGTCGATAGTTGCTTATAGTGCAATATGTCAACATCTCGGTTGTGTTTTCCCCGAACTCAGGTTCTATCCAAACGGTGTCGAAAGCATAACTGTTGGGAGCAAATCGTATACTGGGGTATTTCACTGCCTATGCCATGGCAGTACCTACGATCCTACAAGCGGTGCTTCCGTACTGACTGGTCCTACAACTCACCCCCTACCGATGGTCAAGTTAGTTTGGGACTCAAGTACAGATGAATTATCGGTTTCAAACATGGTGGGGCCGACAATTTACGGGAGAACTTCGGATCTACAGGGGGAGACGGCCATTAATGGAACAACAACTGAAGTTACAGATCTTGGAGATCCCTTTACGGTGGTGTGAAGAACTCAAATGACATCTATAAGAGAAAGAATAAATCGGGTTAGAAAGAATGTCAAAAGTCCAACAGACTGGTTGATGGACAGGACTCACATTGATAGGCTTCCGCTCAGGAAAACACCTGACTATATGAGAATGTGGGGAGGGAAGTGGTACTGGACTGGTGCGCTAATCACTATCGCCTTTACCTACGAAGTTCTGACTGGACTGGTTCTTCTCCTCTACTACAATCCAGCAGACCCATACGTCTCCACACAGTACGTTCTTAACACTGTGCCGTTTGGCAAACTCATTCTTGGAACGCACCTGTATGGGGCCTATGCAATGATTGTTCTTGTTTACGTCCACATGTATCGGAACTATTTCGTCGGAGCATATAAAAAACCGAGAGAGTTGCAGTGGATCATCGGAGTGCTTCTGCTTGCCCTCACAATAGGGGCAGGTTATTTCGGATACTCACTAACAGGGGATGTCCTTTCAGTCGATGCTCAGGACGTTGGGAGAGGCATAGCATCCCTTATTCCAGTATTAGGACCGTGGCTCGCGTCTATTGGTTTTGGAAATGGCACAACCACCAGCCTGTTTTCGAAGTTCTTGGGGTACCACATCATCATGGCAGCTTTGATTGCACTTCTATTTGGATATCATTTCTACCTTGCTGAAGCGAATACAATGCTTCCTTCTTCAAAGATTAGTAAATATAGGGTACCGGCCACAACTCCGGAGACACACGACATGAAACCGTGGTATCCATCCAACTTCCTTTATATGATCGAACTCGGTCTATTTACTATCGGTTTCATTATATTGATCCCGAGTTTTGTAGGACTGTTCCCCAGTGCTCCGATCCTCATATCCCCGTATCCTGGTCCTTCTCCAACAAGTGCCTTGGCTGCACTGATACCTCCTTACCCCCCGTGGTTCCTGCTTTTCTTGTACAAAGCGCTCGACTTTGGAATGTTCCAGAACGTGATGGGTCCCCTCACAGCTTCCGTGGTATTCGGGCTCTTACCATTGATCTACTTCCTCTTGATCCCCTTCCTAGATAGAGGGAATTCTCTTCATCCTCTTCACAGACCGATCACAACTTCGCTGGGGATAATAAGTATAGTCTACATGATAATATTCAGCATCTGGGGTGCGTTCTCACCTGGAGTTATCATACAACCGCTAGTAGTCGCAGAAGTTCTACTTCCACCCCTTATAGTTACGTTCGGGACCGTAATGGGAATTTCAAGATTGTGGAAGAAAGGCAAATTGAGGATTGGAAAAAAGTCATCCACCACATCTTTTCTGATATTCATTCTAGGGCTGGTGGTGACGGTGATTCTCACTGGCTATTCATTTTCATACTTCGTAACGCACACCTCTTTACTATCACTCGGCAAGTTGATTCTCACTGGAGGAGCCACAGGCTTTTTGGCCGTGGGTACTGCAAGGACCAGCGCCCAGCTTCCGGACGAGAAATTCAAGAAGATACCAACCGGAGCATACATCGCAATTGCACTGCTGACACTCATGTGCTGGGTACTGCTCGGGATCTCACTCAAACTGAATCCTATCACTCAGGCGATGACTGTTGGAATGGCGCTCGGCACCGTTTTGATCTTCTCTGGGATAGTACTTGCAATATACAGACGAGTCGTGTTTGGTGAGTAGCTACCAACTGAATTTTTCTTAATTTTTGTAATTTTACTATAGCAAACCATTTAGATTGCAATTCTCATAACCTAGCATGGATTATTTCTCCAAATCCTTTGAAGGAAAAGTTGGAGTGGTCTCCGGTGCAGGGCAGGGACAGGGAAAAGCTGTGGTCAAGCTACTTCTTGAGAATGGTGCAAAAGTAATAGCGTTTTCCAGAAGCGGTAACAAGCCCGATATAAAGCACGATAATATTCGAATCTTGAAAGGTGATTCTTCTGATGTGGCATCGCTCAAGGTAGTCAGAGACTTCATAGGTAAGGAATTTGGCACTCTCGATTTTCTTTATAACAACCATGGGTTGTTCGCGCTGCACAGCACGGAATTCAACGGAGATACAGCGGTCGAATTCTACAAAAGAAACGTTGTTTCTTCCATCAACACCATAGAGACTTTTCATCCACTAATGAAGAATGGTGGAAGCATAGTGAATGTGGGAGCATCACCAGCGTTGTATCACCTCAGTTCTCTGGAGTATGCAGTTTCGAAGAGCGCTGTCGTGGAGATGACAAAAAAGATGGCCTCCATTCTAAGGCCAAAGAACATTCGTGTAAACGCACTCATGCCAGGTAGCGTTGATTCAACGAAAGAAATAGAAGAGATTGCACCATTCAACTTCAAGAAACTTGACGGAAAAAAGGAAGTAACTACACTCGAGATCGCCTACACTGCTCTCTTTCTCCTCAGCGACCTGTCTTATGGCATAAACGGCCAGGCTATCAATGTTGACGCAGGA
>JAKBNO010000036.1 GCA_021831005.1 Thermoplasmata archaeon | reverse complement strand
AGTAGAAGATAATCTACTTCTCGCAGGCAGCTGGAGAAAAGCGAACATTGATGAAGTAGTAGATTCTTAACTCCAGAGAGGAAAAACGATGCCACAGGACCAAGACATCTTTGCTGGATTGGAAAGGTTGGGACTTTCTTCCTACGAGATCAAGATCTATAGTAGCCTTTTGATCAACGGTCCGCTGTCCTCGACGGAAGCCGCCAGAATTTCTGGAGTCCCACAGCCAAGGGTCTATGATATATTCAGGACGTTAACTGACAAGGGTTTCATACAGGGGAGCATGGACAAGAAGAGAATTTACAGGGCTCTTCCCGTTGAGACTGTCATAGAAAGGGATATAGAAAAGCTCCAAGAATTCAAGAAAGAGATATCGAGTTTTGTAAAGGCCCGCCGGACTAGTGGACCGGTCGCCATACCTGCACTCTGGCTGATAGACAAGAGACAGTACATCAATGAGAATATCAAATCAATGATCAACAATGCAAAGACGGAAGTCCTGATTTCTGTTACAAATCCCACATTCAGATATGTGAAAAAGTTCCTGACAGAAGCCGCAAGGAGGGGAGTGACAGTTGGTCTCACTGTTTACCCAGACACGGATGACCAATCCCTTGAGTCTATAAAAAACGACATGGTCATTCGTAGGAGGCCTGGAACTGCATCTGAGGTGCTGATTGCGGATAGATCCACCGGTGTTTTGAAAGTCAACGGGACCGGTATTGAGAGCTATTATGCCCTATATTTTGCGGAGGACGAGATGATCCACATTCTCAGCTACTATTACTACCACACGATCTGGCTCCCTGCCGAGTACGTTAGCGATTTCCTGTCGAAGAAGAGATGGGTCTTCGCTTCAGCCTGGTTTGCGTGTGAGGCCATTAATTCTATTAACAGAATCGAACACGGTTTTAGAGGAGTAGTCAAGGGTCTCTGGAAGGAGAGGGAAGTCACGCTGGAGGGAGATATTCCCGGTGCAGAGATTGTGATGGGTCTGAGGCATACTTTCTTCATTTCGTCTAAGGGAAGAACCTACTCCGTCGGTGGAAAAACTGCCAGACTCGAAGACATCAAGATGCGAGAAATGACTCTTGAAATAGACGGGAAGAAGGAAGGAAAATCAAAAAAGATCAGAAAATAATGAAACTTCACCAATAGATTTAAGCGGTTATTTTTAAGATTTGTGCGCTACCTCAACTTTGCCTTTCCGCTGTGTTACGGAGATCTCTTGACTTTTGTTTTCCTTGAACACACAGTCCTTGTTCTTCAGAATCAGAATAACCTTTTCGTTGTCTTTCAGGTCTCCGCCCTGTTCGTACTCGAGTGAGAATGTGTCTCCATCGGATCGACCGGTGAATCTTATTGTTCTGAAGACTGGTACCAATCCATCGTCGTCCATATAGTAGGTGAAAGAAAAGTTCCCTCCGGGGTAGACGTCAAAGTGTAGCGTCCCGTCCTCTCTTGGAATTACGCTCCCTTCTCTTACGTATACGGGAATACGACTCTCATCTAAGTCTTCCTCTACCGTTCCCTTTTTCACACTGGAATCCCAAAGCGAGTACCATTTTCCGGGCGGAAGCTTGATCCTCATCTTCCTTACATTCTCATCAAGAACGGGATACACCAAGATCGATTCGCCGACCATAAACGAGTAACCATCGAACGTCTGCGGGTAGTGGTACGAAATCGGTCTTATCAAAGGGTGTCCAGTCTGGTGGCTGTCAAAGGCTACGGAGTACCAGTACGGAATTAGCGAGTATCTCAGTTCAATGAATCTTCTGAGTATATCCAACACTTCTTCTCCATAGCTCCATAGTTCCCTATCTCCTGCCCCCTTGGCAGAATGAACCCTGAAGAGGGGCAGAAATGCACCTAGCTGGAACCATCTTATGAACAGGTTCCTGGTAGGAGTTCCACTGAATCCTCCTATGTCAACGCCCGTATATGGGATTCCGGATAGACTCAGGTTGAGAATCGTTGGAACTGTCTGTTTCAGCTCTTGCCATGTGCTCTCCGTGTCTCCCGTCCAGACAAACGAATATCGTTGTATGCCACTCCAGCCGGATCTGGAGAGTATAAATGGTCTCAATCCATTAGCATTTTTCGTCAGACCCTCATACCCTGCCTTTGCCATGAATAGAGCATAGAGATTATGAATCTCGGAGTGAGAGCCCTTTTCATGAACCGCTGAGAGTGGAAGACTGTTGTCCCCCCAAAGGGCAAATGCGACTGGCTCGTTCATATCGTGCCAGACTCCGCTTATCCCGTTGTCTTCGAAGAAGGAATAGAGTGAACCCCACCACCTCTGCGTCTCTTCACTCGAATAATCAGGAAAGACCGACTTACCTGCCCAGACTGGGGCCGCTATCGGGTTGCCCTCTGGGTCTCTCACATAGCCACTGTTCATCATCACCTCTTTGAAGACTGTGTAGTCTTCATCCCATTTGACTGCGGGATCGAGTATCGAAACCAATCTTATCCCCTTCCTCATCAACCTGTCGGATAGTCTTTTGATATCGGGAAAGCTATTCTTGTTTGTCGTGAACACCCTGTACCCGTTCATATAATCGATATCCATGTGTATAGCAGAAATCGGGAGGTTCAGTCGCTGGAACTCGTCTGCTACGTCTTCGATCTGTTTTGCGTCCATATAACTGTACTTGGACTGGTGGAAACCAAACGACCAGCGGGGCGGCAGCATCGGGAGTCCCGTCACGTTCGCAAGCCTTTCCAGTATTTCCTGCATGTTTCCGAACGTTATATAATAATCAAGCTGGCCATATCTGAATTCCACCCTCAGCAAATCTTCTTCCGTCTTGCAGAGGTCTATTAGACCCTTGCTTGGGTTCATGTATTCTATCCCGTAGCCTCTCGCACCATCCAAATCTATGATCTGAGGAATGGATATGTAGATGGGGTCAACTCCAGGTCCGTAGCTTCCGTTGGGGTCATGATTCCACAGAATTACCCTGTTTCCTCTCAAGTCGAATGGGAGCGCTCTTTCGCCCGTACCATACAGCTTGCTCTCTCGTCTTATCAGAGATTCATGCACCAAGCTTCTGTTCGAAATCAACGGTGGCAGATCAGTCCTGATGACCTCTCCCGTGAATTCGTACTTTATCGATCCGTTATTACAAATTCTGATACGCACTCTTCCTGCGTCAAGATAAATTTCATCTTTAGCATATTCCACTCTAAAGTGAACCGATTCAGGAGTGAACCTGTCGTTCAAATCTCCTCTATACTTGGGAGTACTTTCCCCCTTTTGTGACCAGATAAAATGGAGCAAATTCTCAGAGACAATGGAGATGTCTAGTGTACAGCCACCGAAATCTATCTTCACTATATCCGAACTAACTTCAAAGCGTCTAAAGCTTACTTCGGGCCTTTTAACAGGACCTCTGTTCGAGGCAAAATTCTTCTTGTCCAGTTCATCTCTTTTCTTGGCATAAGAGAGTGACTCATTGGCAATTTCTACCCCGAATATGCTTTTGTAATTTTCAAACTTGAAGTCAACATTTCCCTTTGCCACAGAAACGTAATATTTGGGAGCTTTTGAATTTTATCATCGACAGTAGTATTATTTTGATCTTGTTATCAAAAGTTAGGGGTTTGGGGGAAGCTGTAATTGCGTTTGTTTCGTGGAATACTGATCGTCAGCAGGAAGCATCTTGCTGTTGTAATTAAGGTTAAATACTTAAATTACATATTTAACATATAATCCTAAGGCGACAATATGACTAACATGACTTTGGCTATTCCCGATGATCTTATGGAAGTAATAAGGAAGCACAAAGAAATCAAGTGGAGCGAAGTGGCTAGACAGGCGTTGACTGATAAGGCAAACGAGCTTAAACTGATGGATCAGATTCTCTATAGGAGCACACTGACGGAAAGAGATGCAATTGAAATTGGAAAGATAATTAACAAGAAGATTTCGCAAAGGCATAAACTACAATGAAACTTGTGGTAGATGCCAACGTTCTGATAGCAGCATTAATCAAGAATGGAACATCCCGTGAAGTGATAATGAGTG
>JAKBNO010000049.1 GCA_021831005.1 Thermoplasmata archaeon | reverse complement strand
TGATAGATTGCAGGATCGGACACGGTTCAGTCGACCTCAGATCGTTGTATGACACTACCAAACTTCTATCTAACGATACTTCATTCGGAGTAGGTTTTGCTCCGCTCTCAGACCTAGAGAAAACGGTAATGAGGGCAGAGAATTTCATCAATTCTGATCTAAAGAAAACCATTCCTGCGCTCGGATATGACGTAAAAGTCATGGGGTTCAGGAAGAAGGACCAAATCAACTTGACTATTGCGGCTGCAATGGTTGGAAAGTACATCAAGGACGGGGAGGACTATAATGACAAGAAAGAAAAGGCAAGAGAATTAATCGAGAAACACGTCCAAAAGGAGGCAAAGCGCGAGGTGAAGGTCTCGATAAATACCGCAGACAATCCTAAAGATAATCTATACTATCTAACGGTCACGGGCCTATCCATGGAAAACGGAGATGATGGATCCGTTGGTAGAGGCAATAGGGTCACAGGACTCATCACACCCTACAGGCCAATGAGTATGGAAGCTGCTGCCGGTAAGAACCCGGTAACTCACGTTGGAAAACTCTACAATCTGGCTGCCATGAAGATTGCAGAGCAGTGCATAAAGGAGTCTGGAGGAGAGGTTCCTGAGATTCACGTCAGAATAGTTTCACAGATTGGAAGACCTATAGATGATCCACACGTCGCAAACCTGCAGATAGTAGGCACGAGCGAGCAGACTGCCAAGAAATACACCAAGGATTTCGCAGGAGTTGCGGACGACTGGCTGGCAAATCTGAACAGAATAACCAAGATGCTGGTAGCAGGGGAAATCAACACATTCTGAAACTCATGTTTGTCCAGTTCAGATTGTTCGGACCTTCGGAGCTCAATTCTATAATTGAGCTCACAAGGAATAATCTGACTGAGAGGTACAACGACTTCGTTTTTCTGGACATCCAAAGGACGTGGCCGTCGGCATTCATTTTGGGAATGTCGGATCAAACGATCGCTGGATTCATTTGTGGAGGACTGTCGGGAGAGAAAGAAGCGAGAATTCTCATGCTTGCAGTAGACACACCATTCAGGAAGAATGGAATCGGGACGGGACTGATGTCTCTCTTTGAGCAGGAGGCACTGAAAGTCAAGGCTGACAAGGTCAGACTTGAGGTCAGAACGGACAACGTGGAGGCAATAAATTTCTACAAGAATCACGGTTACTCCGTATCCAACCTCCTCCCTTCCTACTACAACGACGGTTCGGACGCCTATACCATGGAGAAACTTCTGGTCCAGACCTGATTCCGGCTACTGATACATAAATCCCGTTTTCTTTTATCTCTATTTCCTGTAACTTTCAACTTAGATTAAACTGCGAAATCATCTTCCTCCAGCTTGATCTCAGGTACGGGGGAGGTTGTCTTGTCTTTCGTTAACATTTTAATCCAGATGTTGCCGAATGGTACTTCTTGATTCAACTCGATCCTCTTATAGTACGCAAGGAAGAGCGAAGATTGGAATACGTCTATGAGATCGTCGGTCGATTTTTTCACAATTGATTCCATTGTGAAATGATCCTTTTTCGAGAGCAGCATCCTTCCCCAGATTTCACCGATAATCACCTGGAAGTCTTCGGGATGCGCTGTCTCCTGGAATATGATTTTCTTGGCCGTCCTGACCGTGTTTCTGAGCAAGCTCAGTGGAGTGTTCTTGATAGCGTCAAGTATGTCTTCGATTGTTACGTTTCGTTTTTCTACGGGTAGATAGCCCAGCGACAGATCCGGAATCGGAAGCTCCTCTTCTCTCATCTCTATCTGCTCATCTGGGAGTTCTTGTGGTTCTTCCGGCTGCGGCAACAGCAGTTCGCTCTTGTTCCTTATGTTGATCCAGGCGAAGTAGACTATTTTTCCTGCCACAGGGAAATCCCTGAAGTACTGATTTACCTCACTCAGGAAAATTGTGGTAAATTTGTCGAGATCTATGTTCCAAGGGTCAAGTCCGTATTTGTCGACGACCTCTAGTACTTTCAAGATAACCTCTCCTCTCTTGTTCTCGATTTCAGGAGAGATCTCTTCCTCCATGATCTTTTCAATCACGGCATGATCCTTATTATTGTCCAATATCTCGGAAACAAGTTCTGTGCTCATGCGGGAGTCGCCTCCTCTGCCTCAAGTTCCTTCATAAACACCGTACTGTTCTTGTCCTGGAACGTTACACCTATGATCTGGTGGGCGTACTTCATCGTAGCTTTTCTTAGCGTGACTGCAATGATCTGTGCGCTCTCAGAATTTCTACGGAACAGCCTTCCGACGTTCTCTGCATTAACCCCATCCAGGAACATGTCCACTTCATCCATGAAGTAGATTGGAGAAGGATCGTAGTTCTGGATCGCTATAATCAACGATAGCGCAGCGATGCTCTTTTCCCCACCACTGAGGGACGCAAGGTTGTCCACCTTCTTACCCTTGGATGAAGCCTTGATCGCTAGACCACCCTGGAATGGGTTTGTAATATTTTCAAGGAGGAGATAGCCGTCTCCTCCGTTCGTGAGTTCCTTATAGATTGAGATGAAGTTCTTATTGACCGCTTCGAACACTTCGAGGAATACCACCTTCTTTTGTTCCTCGAGTTTTGCTTCGAGCTCGCCCAGTTTCTTCATTTCCTCATCCAGGCGGTCCCTCTTGCTTAGCAATTCGTCGAGTCTTCCCTTCTCCTCTGCATAATCATTGATGCTCTTGAGGTTGATCGGTTCCATCTCGTGCAGTTGGTTCTCTAGAACATTTATTTCCTTCTTTATTTCCTCAAGCGATCTCTTGTCTTCGATTATTTCGTATTTCTTCTCCTCTATCGTCTTGCTGATCTCTCCTACCCGCTGGGATGCATCCTCCATCTTAGCTTGTAGGGACAGCAGGAAATCCATCTTCGTCTTCTTTATGGTGATTTTTGAATCAACCTCGGACCTAATCTTGAACCTCTCGTTTGTGATGCTTTCGATTTCGTCGCCTCTCTTCTTCAATTTCCCTTCCTTTGACTGGAACATTGATGACAGAGTGTCTAGTTCTGACTTCACCTTGTCTAGCGATTCCTCCATTGAGTCTGATGATTTCTTGTTGGTTGAGAGTTCGTCCTGTTTTGTTTCAATGGATTCTTCAACTGAATCGTGGTTTGCCTTCAGTCCACTGAGGACCATCTTCTGCTCGTTGAGGAATTTCAACTTCTCCTCCACGATTGTCTTCAATTCTCCCAGTTTCTGCTTCATCAATCTTATTTCTTCCCTGGTCTTCTTGTCCATTGCCTTGTCCTTGTCGGAATTTATCTTGTCTACCTTTGAACCTATGATGACTAATTCAGAATTTATCTGCTCGATTGCACCGTTTTCTATCTGCTCATCCTTGGAACCCAACTCGAGCAGTTTCTTTCTTTCATCTAGATAACCCTTCTTTTTCCTGAGCTGCTCTTCAAGTTCCTTCTTTCTGTTAACTATTTGAGTGTATTCTCCCTCGTTCTTTCCAACCTCAACATGAGCCTTGTTTATTTTCTCTGCAAGACTTCTGAGTTCATTATCCAGGAGTGACAATTCGTTTCTTATCTCTACCCTTCTACCCTTCAGTGCTGAAAGTTTAGAGGTGAGACCTTCTAGATCCTTCCCTATCTCCCTCTTTGGAAGTGTACCGCCTGTCATTGCATTGCTAGGATCTATGAGATCGCCGTCCAAAGTAACTATCCTCACCCCTCCCATGACCTCTCTTGCGACCTTCATATCACTGACAAGCAGAGTATCGGAGAAAACGTAACTGACAATGTCTTTTAAAGAGTCGCTTGCGCTTATCTTTTCGGAAAGGAAGCCCATTGTAGACTTGTCCTGGGATAGCATGACTGCCTTGCCTCTCGGTCTCAGGGGAATGATCTTGTTGAGAGGTAGAAATGTGAGTCTCCCCCTTCCCTTTCTCTTGAGTAACTCGATGGCAGATTGTGCGTCTTCATCCCTCTCCACGACTATGCTGGATAATCTTCCGCCTCCAGCTGCCCTCACCGCTTTTTCGTTTTCTGGGGAATAGGAAATTAGGGAATCCACTGTGCCCTTTATTCCCTTCAGATTTCCGTTTGCTGATTCAATGTTGATGAAATTTATGCTCTCTGAGACCCCAGAGAGTTTGACCCCCTGTACCTTACCGACTTCGCTCTCCACTTTCTCAATCTGGGTTGTGATATCTACCTCGTCTCTCCTCAACTTTTCGATCTTGTTTTTCGTTTCGAGGTATGCCTTGTTGAAGTCTTCCCCCTGGGGGATTCCCTTCTTGAGATTCTTGGATCTCCAGTCTGCATCTTTTATCGAAAAATCAAGGTTTGCAATCTCTTCCTCTATTTTCGAAATCTCTTCCATCACTCCGGTGTTCCTTGCCTGGATGGATGAAAGATTTGACTTGTGTTTTGCAAGTTCGTTGAGGGTATCTTCCTTTTGCTTGTTGATATCGTTCATTGCTTTGGTAAGATCCTCGAACTTGTCAACAGAGGTTGCTGATCTGTTCTCCATGTCCTGGATACTCAGTTCTAGCTCCCTCAATTCGTCACTCTTCGTCTTCAGTTCGACTTCAAGAGATTTTACCTTTGATTCGCTTTGCTTGACGTCGCTCTCCAGTTTCTTTTTTCTAGAAGAGAGCTCTGAAATTTCCTTCTTGATCTGCGATATTGTCCCTTGAAGATTCTCGTGCTCCATGTTTATCTTTGCATAATTGATCTTGCTTGCGTCAAGATCATTCTTGATCTTCTGGAACTCTTCGAGTTCCTTATTGTTTTCCTTGAGGGATTCAATCTTCTTGTCCAGATCGTCCCCCCTTGCAATCAATTCTTTCACTTTCTCGTCAGCTGTTTTTATTTCCTGGCTGATCTTTTCCATCTGCTCTTTTATTGTAGTGATTTCACTTTCTGTGTCTGCCTTCTTCCGGAAGAGAATTATTGATTCGTCCTTCTCAATTTCCTTCTTCTTAGTAATATATGCCTCTGCCTGTTCCTTTTCTTTCGTCAACAGTTCCACTCGTCCAGACAACTCTGCAACAAGAGCTTGAACTGTTACCATGTTTTCTCTGGTTTTATCTTTCTCGTTGTTGGCTCTATCTATTTCAGTATTGTAAACTGAAATTCCACCTACTTCTTCGAGGATCTCTCGTCTCTCCAGGGGAGTCATTTCTACTATACCTGTTATGTCTCCCTGTCTAACGAAATTATAACCGTCTGCGAAAATCTTTACCTTCTCGAGGAGGTATTCGAAATCCTGCAGTCTTGCCCGGTCATCATTGATGTAGTAATATGATGAATAATCCTGATCGTTGTTTTCTGAAAGTTTCACCATTCGTGTGAAGGTGACTTCGTTGGAGTCGAGAGGCACTAACTTATCAGTGTTATCAAAAGTGACGCTTGCCTTTAGATACGGAGAAGGTTTTCCGGACTGGTTCCTGTGAATAAGATCCGTCAACTTCTGGGCTCTAAGTGATTTGTTGCTCTTGGTTCCGAGAACAAACAATAATGCATCGCCAATGTTGCTCTTTCCAGAAGCATTCGGTCCAGTTACAGATGTATAACCTGATCTAAAGTCTACGACTGTCTTTCTTCCAAATGACTTGAAGTTCTCCATTTCAATTCTTTTTAGGAACATTTTAATCACGGTATGACAGTTGTCTGTTATATGGCATCAATATGTCATACTTTATATATATATTTTTCTGTCACCAAAGGGAAGACTAAATTGAGTTCTCCTACAGGACACGTCTACACTTTTTAAAACGAAATTTACCAATCTAATCTAATTATTTTTCTATCTGGCAGACAAATAGTTGATATTTGGGATAATTACAAATTTGTTATACGTCGAATGAAGTTGAAGATGGATTTGTCCTTCATTTACTGGCTCTGGAAGAGCATCTTGAATTCAGACACTGTTCAGTTTCATTTCGAGCAAACTTGAAAATCGCGATTGGGAAACCATCCACTGGACACTTCTTGTCCGTTGGAATCAGATCGACCTTCTGAGGGATAGAAAGTGTCACCTTGCAGTTTGGATAATTCGAGCATCCGATGAATCTGGTGTTCATCCTGCTTCTTCTCAGCACCAGATTTCCTCCATCTGACGGACACTTTCCGAAATTCTCCCTGCTGGTGTTGTAATCACACTTGTTGTCCACACACCTGGTTTCTGGTCGCTCTCCTTTCCTTATCACCTTGATTAGGAACAGTCCACATACGGGACATTTTTCGTCGGTAACTTCTACCTTTCCAGTCCTTGGAAGGAATTGGAAGAAATCGTTAGAGGGTCCAGTGCACTTAATGTATCTTGCATTGCTCCCATAGTCCATTATGAGGTCTGAACCGCACTTTGGACATTTTCCCACGACCTTCTCAAGTCTCAGAGTTTCGTAGAATTTCTCATTTATCTTGTCGGATTTGTTGACGAGCTCGTCCAAGAGCCCTGTCAATATGTTTCGGCTGTCGTCTACGACTTCGTCTTTTTTCTTGGCGCCTGAAGCAATTTGATCCATTTCTTGTTCAAGTTTTGCCGTCATTTCTGGTCTTGCGACCGATTCAGAATTCATGATCAGAGATTCTCCCATTGCCATCCCCAGAGGTCTCACCCTGATTGGATTTCCGTCTATGAAACCCCTATCATAGAGTTTCTGAATGATCTCGTGCCTCGTACTCTTAGTCCCCAGGAGCTCCTTTTCCATCTTTTCGAGTAGCGAACCCTGGGAATATCTTGGGGGAGGATTTGTGTTCTTTTCGTCAACATTCGGATCTACAAAACTGACCTCTTCACCAACGGTTAATTCGGGATTCTTCTTCTCTTGATAGTAAACTATCGGGTAATACTCCATCCACCCTCTATTTATTGCTTTAGAAGCGGTATAAAAAAACTTCAATCCCTCTGTCTCAACTACATATTCAGTGTCCAGGACATCCGCATTCTCGGCCACCGTAGCCATGAATCTTCTTGCAACCAGATCGTAAATCTTGAAGTAATCTCCCTTCAGCTCGCTCTTCTTGAGGGAAGAAGTGGGATATATAGGCGGATGATCAGTCGTCTCCACCCTTCCCCTGGATGGAAAGAGTTTGCTGTGAGTCATCAAATGGTCCACTTCCTTCTTCAAATAAGAGTCAGAAAGATTCGAGAGAATAGACTTGATGCTAAGGGTTCGCGGATAGACGGTGTTGTCAGTCCTCGGATAAGATATCTTGCCGTGCTGATAAAGTGTCTCGGCGATAGCCATCGCACGTTCGACCGGTATTCCAATCCTGTTTGCATCTCTCAGAAATTCTGTGGTTGAAAAAGGAACTGGTCTGTATATTTTCCTATCTTTGTCATTCCTTTCCTTCACCAAAACGCTTTTGTTTTTCTTGACAATTTCTAGCAACTTTTCTGCTTCTTCTTTGTTCTTGATCGGATTTCCTTCATAGCCGAATTTGACGCCGTTGACTAGTATGCTCAGTTCATAGTATTTCTCCTGAACAAATGTTCTGATTTCCATTTCCTTCTCAACAAGGATCGTGAGTGTAGGACTCTGCACCCTTCCGACAGATATGAATTCCGCTCCAAGTCTGTTAGTTGCAATACTGAAAAATCTGGTGAGTGCAGCTCCCCACATCAGATCAATGTACTGTCTCGCTTCTGCTGATTCAGCAAGGTTGTAGTCCACCTCCGCTAGGTTTTCAAAAGATTGAACCAGATCATATTTTGTGAGGGCACTAAATCTCGCTCTCCTGATTCCAGTGCTCCTTTCCATTAATCTTAGCGTCTCGGCTCCAATCAGTTCTCCTTCTCGGTCGTAATCGGTCGCAACTATCACTTCGGCATTTTCCTGATCTAGCTTTCTTAGCACACCATCAAGACCCTTGATTTTGACATTCTCGATAGGTTTCACGTTGACTAGCTGTTTAAGATTGTCCAACTTCCAGCTGCTGTATTCCCTCGGATAGTCTAGTTCTATTATGTGACCCCTTAGCGAGAGAACGGAATACACGCTCTCGCCTCTTTGGAACTTCAATATGGTAGATGAGCCTACTTTCACCCTGCTAATCCCCCCATCGCTCAAAGCCGT
Source organism: Thermoplasmata archaeon (assembly GCA_021831005.1). Lineage (GTDB taxonomy): Archaea > Thermoplasmatota > Thermoplasmata > Thermoplasmatales. The sequence goes on along the minus strand of JAKBNO010000049.1, from coordinate 8,242 downwards.
GGCTATCCTTAAAGCGACGTTTGACTTCTCAGCAATAATTAAGCTTCCCACTGAGCCTCAATGTTAATGACTTATAAAAAATGGTTTGTCCGTTAGGCAGAAATTTCGACCCATAAGAGACTGTCTCCAAAAAAAGACTTTCAAGGAAGCGGTATTATCTTGAAAATGATAAGCGAAAGCGCAATGGAAACAACTATGGAGGCAACGCTGAGCACCTTTGCCCTGTTTGCGGAGCTTTTGATTATGGAATTTATCTTGGCCCATTGATTCTCTCCAGCCACTTTTAGCCAGATGTCTCTTTTCACGTATTCCATTCTTACTTCCTTCGGATTCAGTGTATCCTCCTCAAGCTTCTTCACGATTTTCACGATTTCGTCCTGGTCTGAGAATCTTCCAACTGGGTTCACGTTGAGGCCGTTTGTGTTGACAATGTGATTGTCTGTTGTGCAAACCAATATCTTGTCGTATCCATCCAGTGAACTCTCCACTTTTTGTCTGAACTCATATTCCATGTTATTTCCATCGAACACAATGATTGCAATTTTCTTCGAACCGATAGAAATGGAAACAAAAGCGATTCCACCAGGTCCGATATCTTTGTACTCCGGGACGGATCTGCTGTAGGCCACCAATATAGTTTTCTTGCTCTTCCTGCTCTTGACAGCCTGTTCAACTTCTTCGAGAAGGTACGAAATGTCTTCAAGTTCTTTCGGTTCGTCCATATTGTTGTTGTGCTGGTCTATGGTAACGGCCCACTTGAGTCCTAGCAATTTTGCTTTTCGGACAATTTTTCTTCCTTCTGTAATCTTTACATCATCAAACCTTGGGTCGTCAGGGGAGATGAAGAAGATACCTCCATCTCCAAGAGGTAAGAAAGTAAGATACTTTCCAAAGTATGGTTCGTAACAGTAAGTAGACTCTTTTCCACTTTCGCCTATCACCTTTGAGATTTTATCCATCTCAGAGTCTCCCGCACAGTTATCATCATGGGTCGTGGTTGTGTGGAACACCAGAAGCCTCTGGTCCTCGTGATTTTTCTGGAGTTTTGCTGTGATGTTGGAGCTCCCTAGATCACCAAGTGGTCCAGGGTGTACGTATGGAAAGACCATTGTCAGATTCTGACTCTCAGATTTCATCCTGAGAAGTGATATCTCACGTGGTGCTAGCGTTGTATACATGTCCTCAAAGAACTTCTTGAGAATGACATTATAAGATATCTCCGTGGTGACGGTATTGACGAACTCTCTGAGTATCTTTATCGGATCCGTGGAGAATTCCTTGACGAACTTGGAAACTGTCAGCTTGACGAAGAGGTGGGAAGCAAGTGCGTATACTATCGACGATAGAACCAGCGGTAGAATGAAGATTGTGTACTTCGGGTCGAGCAGGACTATGTAGAGGGAGAAGAAAAGAGAAAATGATATCGCGATCGTGTGAATCAGAACTACATTCCTGTTGGTGAATGTTATGTAGACCATTGTGCGTAGGAATGGGATGGAAGTAATCGAGACAAGCAACGCAAGCGGCGGCCTAAGGAAATGAAAGGCGATGACTATCAGATAAAAGATTGTCGCGAAGTAGAGGCTGACAACGTTCAGAAAGAGGACTCTCGGAGGGGGGAATTTGAATTTAAATATTCTTGGAGACAGCAAGTCCCAGATTATGAGACTAACAATTGAGAGTGTATAGATCAAGGTAAATCTCAGGTCGAGAGAGGTGAAGTAGAAGAGGGGTATCAGAACAACTATGAGAGGCAATACTAGGTAGAATTTAGGAGCACGAAAGGCGAATCTCCTCAATCTCTGACTTTCATTCACCCGAATCGTAGGTAAATGAGGACTTTATTATTTATTTTGCCACAACATAGTGCAAAGATAGAGAGCCTATGATCAAGTTGAGATAGAACGTTATAAATCTCCAGATAAGAACGAATGCCACTATTCCACCATTGGGAAAGAAGGAAGAGAAAGTAGCAATCATTAAGACTTCCATTATTCCTGCAGATCCCGGCGTCACGGGAAGAAGGGAAATCAGAACGAGCAGCACCTGAATGAAAATCACATCTATCAGATTCGGGGAATACCCAAAACCGAGTATGAGCACCACTGGCACCATGAAATCCGAGAGCCACAGCAAAGAAGTGGCCGCCAAACCCAAGACAAGTGCCCCGGGATGTTTCAGAAATATCTCCTTTGTGGACGAGGCATACGTCTCCACGTGCTCGAAAAGCTTGGGGAGGCGCTCCTCATAACCTTTGCCCTTTCTATCAAAACGCCTTGCTGTTCTCTCCAGCCACCCTTTTATTCGAATCATCAGGGTGTTTGCACCCATCGATGCAAGAAGGAAAAAGAGAAAGAGAACTAGCATTATGACGCCTATGATAGCAATCAACTTCAAATCGCCTGAAAGCACCTCTAGACCCATCATGATGACGAAGGCGAAGACACCCACGAAGAATATGGAGTCAAATCCTCTCTCTCCTAGCGCGATTGCTGTTGCAGTTCCTACCGGTTCGCCATAATCAGTCAATTTCTTGATCCTTACCGGCTCCCCTCCTACATATCCTGGCGTTATGGAGGCAGCAAATAGTGAGGAAATTACTGCGATGAAGGCTTTTGAAAAAGATATCTTGTAGCCATTCGACCGGGAGAGTAACTTTATTCGGAGAGACCAGAAAACGAAGGATAGTATGTGAAGTGAGATAGCTGCAAGAAAGAACAAATAGAACGTGGAAGGAAGGGCAGATATGGCCCGGACCAGGTTTCCAAACCCATAGATCAGGGCGAAAATCAGGAGGGTGACTGCCGAGATGGCGATGCCGATGTACTTACTTCCTGCCTTTAAGTTCAATTAGTTCACCATATATTTTCTCCAGCTGTTCTGCAGTCGATTGAATTGAATACTCAAGGCTGGATTTGCGGGCGTTCTCAGAATAACTTCCGAGATCCCTTCCATCCAGTTCACGGATCTTGTTGACCAGTGCATCGGAGTCTCCGTAGTCCACAAACCAGCCGTTGTAATTCTCTCTCAGGATACCAATCTCCCTTGTCTCGTGAGAACCTATTACTGGTGTTCCAGAAGCCATAGCCTCAATAAACACCACCCCAAATGTCTCAGCCCTCGAGGGGGCCACCAGCAGTTTTGCATTCGTCAGGAGACCTATCTTCTCTGCCTCCGAAACGTATCCTAGGTACTCGATGTTATCGTGATGCTCTGCAAAATCGATCACACTTGCTTTGAGGGGACCGGTCCCTGCAATCTTGAACTTCCGCTCCGGAAGCTTTGAGGCTGCTTCAAGTATCTCCAATATACCCTTGTCCTGTGTCAGTCTTCCAACAAAGAAGTAATAGTCTTCCTTCTTACTGCTGTAAACAAATCGACTGAGATCTATCCCTACTGGCACGATTTTGGACGTATTGCCAAAAGTGTCAAGATAATCCGCCACCAGCTTTGAGGGAGAGACAATGAGGTCCAGCCTTGCGTAGAGGTGCATGTTGTACTGGAACCCAATGTTGAGGATGCTCTTGATGAATGGAAAATTTATCGTATTATCCATATTGACGAAATCCGTATGGTATGTCCCAATCGTCGGTATTTTCCTCTTTCTTGCGTAACGGTATCCCATAGTACCCAGTGTGAAGGGCGTGTGGATGTGTATCACATCGGGATTGAACCTTCCCAGGTCCCTGTACATCTCGTACACGGGAATTGCAACTTTGTATTCCTTGTACAGTGGGAAGCGGTAAGCGGGTAGACCGAAGACCCCGTCGTTGTCAGAAAATACTGTGTATACCCTAACAGAATGCCCTCGTTTCTCAAGCTCTGCTTTGTAGTCGGCTAGGTGATTTGCTACACCGTCAGCTATCGGGTGGTACGTATCGCTGCATAGGGCTATTCGCATTAGGAGTCGAGTGACCGATATTTCTACGATTATAAAGATATATCTTACTCACAAGCGCCGTCTGTTCAAGGAAATTCTTCTCTGATGGCTCCCTGAAGCACTGAATGAAGCAGTCATTGCACGTGTTTGTGTAATCGTCCCACTTTCTGTTGGTGTTCAGTTTTTTTGTGGTCTTGTAGAAGCAGGGGTAGACGTCCCCGTGATAGTCCGCATAGAACACCTCTTCTCCAGCCCTGCACCTCTGAACATCTTTCTTATCCAGCCAATCCACCGCCTCCTTGTAGTAGGTCCTTGTGTTGCCGAACTTGTACTCCTTGTAGTTCTCTAAAGCAAAATTGAATGCTTCCTTAATCTGGCTATTTTGCACTGGTACCTTCTCGTAGTAATAGGCTGTGTTGTCTGGGAAGCACATCGATACGGGAAGACCGAGTTCGTTGTTCACAAACGTTGCATATTCCCCCATCTTGTTGTAACTGAAGTCTGTGACGAGTATGTTGGAGGTCAGGACCTTGACTCGCGGCCTGAGGTACTTCATGCTCTCGACTACTACGTCGAATATCTTCCTCCCCCTATATTCATTATGAAGATCTGGAATGTGACTATCGAGACTGATTGTTGCTGCGTCAAGATAAGGGTAAATCTTGCTCAGAACGTACTTGTTCGTTCCGTTCGTAGCTATGTGAGTCTTGAACTTGTGTTCCTTTAGCGTTTTCAGGATTCTCGGCAGGTCGGGATGAAGGGTAGGCTCGCCTCCTGTTACGGAGACAATCTTCACCTTGTTGTACTTCATCTCATCAACAAATTCTTCTATCTTGTCTTTTGGAAAGAGAACGTTACCCTCGAAAGCGTTACATCCCTTACAGAGGAGATTACACTTAAAATCTATGTTCCAGATGACTGTCCTCATCGTTCGTTGAAATGATTTTAAGATATAAATAAATTTGAGTTTTGAAAGCGACTAATTTTTTTCCGCTTTTAATAAATACTCTGTGAAATAGCTTATCACTATGTCCGCTCCTGCTCTGAATATTGAACTCAAAGATTCGTCAATAACTGAGTCGAGATCGATTATTCCGTTCTTGGCGGCTGATCTGATTATCGAATACTCTGCACTGACGTTATATGCCGCGATTGGAAGAAGGAATCTGTTCCTGACTTCTTTTATTACATCGAGATAGAAAAGGGCCGGTTTTACCATGACAACGTCTGCACCTTCTTCTATGTCCAATTCGACCTCGCGTATTGCCTCTCTCGTACTCGAATAATTCATCTGATAGGTCCGCCTGTCTCCGAATGAGGGAGTGGAATGTACCGCATCCCTGAATGGAGAGTACATCGCGCTCGCGAACTTGGCGCTGTATGCCAGAATGAGCGTTTCCTCAAAACCTGCATCATCTAGCCCCTTCCTTATCCGTCCGACCTGTCCGTCCATCATTCCGGATGGAGCCACACCGTCAGCTCCGGCCTCTGCATAACTCGTGGCGATCTTCGCGTAAACATCTAGCGTTGAATCGTTGTCAATCTTCGCACTTTTGATCAGACCACAGTGGCCGTGATCTGTGTATTCACATAGACACAGGTCCGAAAAAATTGCAAGATCCGTTTCCTCCTTGATCTCCCTTATCGTTCTTTGGACGATTCCGTGATTGTCGTATGAGGCAGAACCCCTTGCGTCTTTGTGTTTCGGTACACCGAACAACAGAATTGATTTCACTCCCAGCTCCTCGTACTCCTTTGCTTTCTCAACAAGCTGTTCTTGAGGAAATCTGTAGATGTCAGGCATGTTCTTAATTTCCTCTCGTTTGGTGATGTTTTCATCCACGAACATGGGCATAACGAGTTTGTCTTTTCTTATCTTTGAATCTGCAAATATCTCTCTGATCCTAGGAGACTTTCTTAGTCTTCTTAGTCTCATATCTGGAAAAGTTCTCGTTCAATATCATCTCCATCTTTGTAACTGTCTCTGATGATCTGATGTCCTTCGCATTCTTTATACCATTGACGACAAAACCCAAGAGTTTATTCCTGGTGGACTCCAGTCCCTTCTTTATTTGGGCTTTGTTCTCCCTGTTATAGGGCTTCTTCTCGAAATACTTCATCTCTTCTTCTATGACCTTGTTCGAGTAATCGAATATTCTCCTGAGAAACTCTTCTCTGTCAAAATTCATGATCTTCTGTGAGAATTTCTCAAATTCGTCGTTCACAATCTTGAGACTCCTCGTAGCATAATCCCCGGTTTCAGCGTTGTTGGCAGATATTGTTCTGGACAGGAGTTCCATGTTCACCAGCTTTACTGTATCTGGTAACTCTTGTGATACGTTCGGCGGGACCCCCAGATCAAGCACCGTCTTGATCTTCGAGTTCATTACATCCTTTCTTTCGAGTATTATCTCCGCAGACTTGGTTGCTGTAATAACCACGTCATATGACTTCCACTTCTTCTTGTCGAAGTCTTCTATTCTGACACCGAACGCCTTTGATATCTCCTTCGCCCTTTCAGTGGATCTGTTACTGATGGAGAATGGAATCCCCTTTCTGGATAGGAAACTGGACACCTGAGTACCTAGGTCGCCAGCTCCGATAACGAGGACCTTCTGTCCAGGCAAGATTTTTATCTGGTCGAGGGCCTCACCAGCAACGCTTCTAGCCCTCTTTCCGTTCCCATTTTCTCTTCTCGCCTTCCTACCAATTTCGAGAGACTTCTTGAGGAGCTCATTCAGATTTGCACCTGAGAATCCCTTTTTCTTGGATACTTCCCATGCGTCCCTCACCTGGCCAAGGATCTCGTTTTCACCGATGACCATTGAATCCATTCCCGCTGAGACCAGGAATAGATGTTTTATTGCATCCAGTCCGTGAGCGACGCTGTGCTTGAGTGACTTTTCATTGATGTAATCTTCCAGAAATTCTACGGTTTCCCTGTCTCCTGGGTAGAAATATATCTCAAACCTGTTGCAAGTCCATAGAACGAGTGCTTCTTCTATCCTCTCATTCTTCTTGATATAATCATAAACTTCGTCGATCTGAAAATCTTTTACCGACGAGAAATAAAGTGACCCCAGGTCACCGTAAGTGACCTTTATGAGGAACATACCTCCCTTTTCCAATTATAGCACCTTGTTCTGAAACACAGACAATATAATTACCTTTTCGTGGCTAAGATTGTCACGATGGTTTCGATGTTGGGTGTGTCAAATACCTCTTTAGGCTCGTAACCGAAGGAGCGAATCTTTTTTGCTGTCGGTTTTCCGATGGCATAGATGCTCTTCCCCTTCAATTTCTCCCCCAACCTTCTGTGCAACAGTTCGAAAGATTTTGACGATCCAACGAGTAATACACCTGTGCGATCAAGTATTCCATAATCTACGGACGTATTCTCTTCAATCTTGTATGCAATAATGTGCTTGACCTTTATTCCGTTCTCTTTGATCTTGTCGATGAATTTTTTTGAGATGTTATCGCTCCCAACAATCGTGACGGATTTTTCTGTGCCTATCATCAACGCAGCTAACCCTTCAGTGTTCTGTTCTTGCGGCACTTTGCAGTCGAGAGAAAAGATTTTTTTCAGGTAATGTGCAGTCTGTTCCCCGATACAGTAGATTCTATTGCTTCTAATAGAGACATTCGACATTCTTAGTGAAATGATTCCCCTCTTGGAAGTGAAAACAAGCACCCCTTTGATCTCGCTCAATCCGGAAAGATCTTGATAGACTATTTTCAGTACAGGTAGCTGTTCAACTCCCTTCACTTCCCTGTCCAGCGGAGCGCCAACATAAGCAATGTTATGAACCAATGATATCCCTCAACTTCTTGATGTCGGATTCTTCAATGCTTTTGACATAAGAAAAATCGAACCTCTTTTCGTCGTTCGCGTATGCAAATTTGATCCTTTTTTCGGAGTAGATTGCTCTGATACTTGCTGCAACATTGCATCCTAGCTGGAGCCTGACCATCAGTTCTCTTTCACTTCTGGCCTCCCAGAGGGATGCTTCGTCCTGAATTTTCTTCAACTTGTTTTCAACTTCACTTCCCTTTTCGGTAACGATTGCCACGAACCCTTGATTTGGATCTGGCGGGCAAATATCTTCGCTTACAATTTCACCCATCGGACTAATATCAAGTCTATCAAGAGCGGCCTTCGCGACTACTATTGAATCGACTTCCCCGTTCTCCCACTTCCTTATCCTTGTGTCAATATTACCTCTGATATTGACGAATCTGAGATTCCTGTTATAGAGGTTGAGGAATGACTTCCTTCTGATAGAACTTGAACCTGTCGTCCCGGCGAAATCCTTGAGAGATTCTCTTGAAACGAAATAGTCCCTCGGAGCTGCCCTCCTT
>JAKBNO010000113.1 GCA_021831005.1 Thermoplasmata archaeon | reverse complement strand
AATGCGAGAAGAATTTCCTCAAGCTTCGCAGAGAGCCAAGAAGGGTCAGGTGGACGGAAAAGGGAAGAGAGGAAAAAGCACACAGGATCAAGTTCTCCAAGGAAACGGCTCCGAAGCCCAAAGCTCCTGCGGTTGAAGCGCCTAAGGAAGAAAAAGGGGAAGCCGTAGAACCTCCAAAAGAAAGCTGAGGAGGAGATATTTTGAGAACTCTCGTTTTGATTAAGCCGGATGGCGTGGTAAGATCTAGGGTTGGCGCAATTATTTCAAGGTTCGAGGACAAAGGACTAAAAGTGGTCGCAATGAAGCTGATGAAACTTGATAGAGCAAGTGCGGAGAGGCACTATGCGGTCCACAAGGGTAAGCCGTTCTACGATTCACTGCTGAATTACATCACTTCGAACCCCATAGTTGCGATGGTGATAGAGGGAAACAACTGCATAGACATCGTCAGAAAAATGATGGGAGCCACTAATGGAGCCAAGGCCGAACCCGGCACGATCAGGGGAGACTACTCGGTTGGAATAGATTTCAATCTGATACACGGAAGCGATTCAGAGGAATCTGCAAAGTACGAGATTCCTATATTCTTTGAAGATAGAGAAATATTAACTTACGAGAGGGCAGATAGAGATTGGCTGTGACATGTTATGTGGATAAGGCAACCAATTGTAGGGGTCCTCGGCCATGTCGACCACGGAAAGACTTCGCTTCTCGATAACATAAGAGGGGGAGTTGTTGCATCCAGGGAAGCTGGCGGAATAACCCAGCACATTGGAGCGACAGAAGTACCAATTCAGGAAATAGTAAGGATATGCAAGGACATTTTGGGTGCAAGGAATTTCAAGATTCCGGGACTACTTTTCATTGATACTCCGGGACACGAGTCGTTCTCGAGCCTTAGAATAAGAGGAGGATCCATTGCAGACATCGCGGTATTGGTCATAGATGTCAGGGAAGGCATAATGCCACAGACCAAGGAGTCCTTAGAAGTTCTAAAGAAGTTCAAGACACCATTTGTAGTGGTGGCCAACAAAGTCGATTTGATTGAGGGATTTTCAGGAATGAAGGGAGCCTTCATCCCATCGACTAAAAACATGGAACAGTCGAGGTTGGAAGAACTAGATAACAAAATCTTTCAGCTATCGTCACAGCTTTATAGGGAGGGGTTCAGCGCAGACAGGTATGACAGGATTTCAGATTTCACAAGGAACGTTGCAATTGTCCCATTATCGGCAAAGTCGGGTTACGGGGTACCAGACCTGCTCATGATCCTTTCTGGCCTGGCGCAAACTTTCTTAGAAACACAATTGCAGAATGAAGATGAAACGGCAGAGGGAACCATACTGGAAGTCAGGGAAGAGAAAGGGATGGGGGAAGTTTCCGATGCGATTCTGTACAGCGGTATCTTGAAGAGAGGAGAGACCGTTTTAACCGGTACAGTAGATGGAATACGAGCACTCAAAGTCAAGGGAATCTTCAAACCCAAACCGCTTGACGAAATAAGGGATCCTAGAGATCGATTCTTGCCAGTTTCAGAAGTGAAGGCTGCATCCGGGATAAGGATACTCTTCCAGGGAGAGGGGGGAATTATTCCAGGAAGTCCATTCAAGGAAGCGACCGGTGACCTTATCACACTCAAGAAATCAATAGAAGACGCCATAAAGGGGTCGTTCAAACCTTCATCCGAGGGAATAGTAGCCAAGGCAGACACAGTTGGTGGTCTGGAAGCACTTGTCTACGAACTCGGCAGAATAAACGTGCCCATCAAGAAAGCAGAAGTTGGGCCCGTTTCGAAGAGGGACATAACTGACGCAGCCACTAATAGTGTCCCGGAGAACAAGATCATAATTGCATTCAACGTACCCGTTGAAGTCAAAGAATACTCAGAAGTCAAGGTCATAGAAAACAAGGTCATATACTCCATAAAGGACGACCTGATTAAGACAAGGGAAGAGATCACTCAGAGGGAACTGGAAGAGAAGAGGAAGGCATTCACATTCCCGTGCAAGCTGCTCATTCTGGAAGGAAACGTTTTCAGGATATCCAAACCCGCAATCTTCGGAGTCAGGATACTTGGGGGAAAACTCAGGGTAAAAACCCAGCTGATGAAGATCGACGGCAACAACGTCGGCCCAGTCAAAAGCATCAGGACCGGAGAACAATCACTTCAGGAGGCAAACCAGGGTGATGAAGTCGCAATTGCAATGGACGGTATAACGATTGGAAGGCAGCTGAAGGAAGGGGACGTTCTGTACTCGGACATCAACGAACGAGATTTCAGGATTCTTAAGGAAGAAAATCTGAACACTGACGAAGGGATGATAATGGATGACATCAAGAACCTGCGAAGAAAGACGAGTCCATTCTGGGGGAGCTAAGAGCCTAATCGACAGTCTTTTTATGCCTGAATGAATACCCATCCCTCATGGAAGTCAATGCACTTGAGTTCTGTACATCTTGCGGTACTGGTCTGCAGGAAAGGGGGGCGACAACGTTCAAATGTCCCGCATGTGGCCAGGAAACGATCAGCAGATGCAACAACTGTAGGGAACTTTCTGTTCAGTATGTTTGCCCTAAATGTGGATTTAGGGGGCCATAAGGTTGGGCAAGGTGGCCGTATCATTCAAAGTAATGCCATTAGATGAAAGCAAAGACCTCGTAGCAATTGAGAAGGATTTGAAGAGTGACCTTTCCAAGAATTATGTGCTCGGGAACAGTAGGATCGAAGAGCTTGCATTTGGAATAAAAGTGCTGAAGCTAATAGTCATAATGAGCGATGAGGGCGGACTCGTTGAAGATGTCGAACAGAAGATACGATCCTTCCAAGATGTCGGCGAAGTCGAAGTGGAAGAAGTCTCACTAATTTCTTAGAAGATTCCACGACTTCTTTTTATATTGGAATATCTACTATGTGTCTGTAGAAAAGAAAGATGGCTGTAGATAAAAGAACAACCAGGAGTGTGGTTGTAAGGGCACTTCTGGGAGACTTGCTCATTGCAGTCACAAAATACATAGCTGCCATATTCAGCGGAAGTGCTGCGATTCTAGCAGAAGCAATACACTCCTCGTCCGATACCGTCAACCAGTTTCTCCTTCTTCTTGGCTACAATCTCAGCACAGAGAAAGATTCCTCAAAGTTCCCCTTCGGAAGGGGAAGGGAACAATTCTTCTGGTCGTTCGTAGTTGCAATCCTGGTATTCGGAATTTCTGGAGTCCTGACCTTTGCAGAAGGGATCATTAAGCTAACTTCCACCTACACGATCAGGAATCCGCTATCTGCATATGCCGCCCTCGCATTCTCATTCGCAGTGGATGGCTACGTTCTAGTCATATCGTCACGTTTCTTCATATCCAGGTTACGCAAACAGGGATACCATGATTTGCTGTCTTTCATCAGAGACTTCAGGGACCCTGTCCTGATGACCGCACTGGTAGAAGATACGGCTGCGCTGGCGGGAGTAGTCACGGCATTCTTGGGCATTAGCCTCTCACTGGTAACGAAAAACAATGTATTCGACGCATCGTCATCGATAGTGATAGGTTTGATCATGATGACGTCTGGAATATATCTCTCCAAAAAGAGCAAGGATCTATTGATAGGCCAGGGTATTTCTTCTGCAGACCAGAAAAGGATTGAAGCGATTTTGAATATGAACACATCTGTAAACAAAGTTCTGGACATCAAAACAATCTATCAGAGTCCTGAAAGGGTCCTTCTTGCGATGGACCTTAACTTCAAAGATGGACTGAGTACTGGACAGATAGAAAAGGCTATTGATGAGATCGAGCAATCCATCAAGTCTACGTTTCCATACATAGAGAGAATCTACGTGGAAGCGGAAGAAAGGCAGACGGATTCTAAGACCACGAATGTCTAGATACCCAGGTCTCTGAGTTTCTTGATCCTCGCACTGCCGAGTGGGTTTAAACTGTTACCACCAAATGCTGTATGATGCTGTGCAATGATGTGAAATCATTATTGCTGTGATGTATCGGGAGATTTGTTCTGGTAAAGAATCTTCTTTATGCCTTTGTTGCTGCGTTTAATGGAGAAAATTCATTTTTTCATTTTCTTCATTTGGTAGAA
>JAKBNO010000070.1 GCA_021831005.1 Thermoplasmata archaeon | reverse complement strand
ATGGAGGCCTCCCTGCTCAGGAAGAACAGAAGGGAAGACGTATACGTTGCTCAGAATGAGAGCATAGAAAGTGCAATCAAGGACGACACCGAAGTCATCGGTGTGAGTACCATGGACCCGTTAGGACTGGGACCCACTACGATGTCCTATTACGTTCTATTCGGCGGAGATCCATATGCGTGGGTGAGGAGAGAATGGGAAACTCTTATTGCGAAGATCAACGTCGCAAGGAAGGGAAAGAAGGCAAAACTCCTGATCGGGGGCCCCGGAGTTCTAGAATTTTACCAGATGAGAGAGGAACTCGATAAGGAAGGAATCGACTACGCGTTCTCCGGAGAGGCAGACGACCTATTCCCCGAACTGTTCGAGCAAGTTTCAAACGACTCTCTCGATCCGAAGTTATTCTACAAAGGCTATACAGAATATGACGACAAGTTCAACCGGAAGTACATACAAGATGAAAAGTTGCTATCCAGGGCCCTAACTGGTAAGCTGTACCCAAAACTGGAAGAGATTCCAACAATAGTCAACCCAGCGATCAAGGGAATGATTGAAGTCATGAGGGGTTGCGGTGTTGGCTGTGACTTCTGTGAGGTCACTCTCCGTCCTCTTAGATATTATACCCCGGAAATGATCCGAGCCGAGATAGAAGTAAATCTGAAATTGGGGGGAAACTCCCACGTTTGGCTGCATTCTGATGACATATGGGGATACAAACACGATAACTTCTTCAGACCCAATGAAGACGAACTATTTGGTATGTTCAAGCACGTGATGGACACTCCCGGAGTCGAGGGAATGAATCCTACTCATGGCAGAATATCGATCCCTTCTGGGTTCCCTGAGTTGATTGAAAAACTGTCAAAAGTTGTCAAAGCCGGTCCTAAAAACTGGATTGGTATTCAGACCGGACTGGAAACGGGAAGCGAGTCCCTCGCAAAAAAACACATGCCAAACAAGACCATGCCATTAAAAATAGGCGTGGATGGCAGCTGGGAAGAGATAGTCTGGCAGGGTGTATACAACGAAACGAAATACTACTGGAGATCTGCGTTCACCCTTCAAGTTGGTCAGCCGGGAGAAACAGAGCAGGATCTGTGGGACACCGTGGCTATGATAAACAGATTGAGCAATTCGGTCTTAGACGATGGCAGACCATTTGAGTTTACCGTAACTCCCCTCCAGAATGTTCCGATGGGGAGAATCACGTCCAAGAAGTACGACAGGGGCCTCCTGAATGAAGCGGAGCTCTCCGTCTACTATGCCTCCTATAGACACCTCGCGAAAATGGCAGCGAGAAGAAAGTCGGAGGGAGAAGGAAACGTAATCGTGAGAGCTGGAACCGGTGCCATAATTTCTGTCGGCGGTTACATGATGATGAAAGTGGTAGAAGATGTTGCGAGAAAGAGAGGCGTGGATCTCGCAAAAGTGAAGAGATACGGTCTAGAACAGAGGAAGGAGTTTTCTACTCTAAGTTCCCTGGCACACGCATGATCAGAGGAGACCTATTTAGATAAATCAATCCTTGGAGAGAGAATAGACGCTCCCTCTCCAGTGCACCTTCTTTCTAACCATTCCCACAATGAGATTCCATATGTAGATGTAAGGAAGGATGAAAGTTACTGACAAAAAGTACCATACCTTTACCGGAACCTTCATCTGGCTGTTCACCGAGTTGACAATGTAGGGTAACAGGAATAGCAAGAAAATAGCATCCACCAAAGCTGCAAGGACTAAAGATGATAGGACTAGATAAGCAGCCACTGTGTAGTAGATTATTCCAAACCTGAAAGTATTGTTTGTGGAATAAATTGAGAACGCAGTTTGGCGGCTTGACCATTCGAGAAAAGTTGGAAAATCATCGTTCGAATATATCCTCGGTCTTGATTCTGGAACGTAGGAAATCTTTAGTCCTTTTTCTTTTGAGATCTTCATGATTGCGATATCATCAGAAACCGATTCTGAAAAGAACTTGAGCGATCCCTTGTCCAGGAGGGTGCCTCGAAATGCCATTGAGCCACCCCAAACGAACTTGGTCAAATTAGATTCCATCATTGACTGCCCTACCAGTCCCCAGAACATTTTTACCTTGGTCCAGAAACCCCCATCTGGAAAAAAGACTGGGAACGTAGTGGAAACACCAATGGTCGTATCAAATAGAGGTTCTATTAGGCCTGAAAGCCAGCTGGGTTGAGCTCTGATGTCTGAATCGGCGATCACATAATAGTCATATTCGGGGAATGTGACAAGCGCTGACCAAATCGCCTTCACTTTACCGCTACACTTTGCGCAGTCTCCGGTAGATATGATGAACTTTATTCCTTCACTCTTTAGGAAGGATACAGCCTGGTCTTCTTCAGAATCAACCACTGAGACAATATCGAACTTTTCGAAATCTTGGTCCCGGATAGAAGCAAGATTCTTGTCCATCTCGTAATCTACTCCTTTGGCCGGAATTATTACGAGGACCCTCTTATCTGTGGAGTCGGACTCTTTTGGACTTGAAGTATCATTCTTGCTGTCCCTTCTACTCAGGTAAGTCAACATTATTCCTGCAGATAGCAGTAAGTTCAGTGAAAAGATTCCCCACCAGTAGAGGTTCATTTTCTTGGAAAAATAGGGACAACCAGATAAAGTTTCTTTCACTTTCTGATTAAATTTGACTCATTGTTCAGACAATTTACTAGTTAATTAAGGATAATTATGAAAACATAGAAGTATTTACTTCATCTGGTGTGCACATGGTAAATTCCCCGTATGGAGGAAGACTGAAGGTTTCCCTAGACCTAAACAATCAGGAAAAGCATCTGGATGGATTGAAGGGAATGGTACAAATCGAACCTTTCATTGATTTCTATTACGACTCTCTCAAGATTGCTGACGGTTCATATAGCCCCCTGGAAGGTTTCATGGGAGAGGATGAAGTCGCATCTGTTCTGAAGAGAAGAAGTTTATCAAACGGACTACCCTGGACGATTCCAATCATTTTTGCAGTGGACCAATCTCAGAATGAGAAAATCAAGGAGGGTGATCAGATTGCTCTCTTAAACAGGGAACAACAACCGTACGGAGAGATGTCCATAGAGTCCAAGTTCAAACTAAATAAGAAAGACATTGCGGAGACCGTTTATGGCACAGCTGATCTCAAACATCCCAACGTTCAGGATCTATTCGAAAAGTATGGAGATACCGCAATATCTGGAAAGGTCCGAATTTTCAAGGAACAAAAATTGCCAGGTGGTGGCTATGAGAAACATCCTTCCGAAATCAGGGAGGAATTCTCTAAGAAGGGCTGGAAAAACGTGGTTGCATATCAGGCAAGAAATCCACCTCATGTCGCGCACGAATACCTGCAAAAGGTATCTCTGGAATTGCCAGGCATAGACGGATTATTCATTCATCTAGTAGTTGGAAGGCTGAAGAAGGGAGACTACAAGGCCGATGTTATCCTCAATTCTTACGATTCACTCATTAAGAATTATCACAGGTCCGAAAAAACCATGATGGCATCGTTATCTATCACGATGAGATATGCGGGACCTAGGGCATCAATCTTCCTTGCGATCATTAGAAGAAATTATGGGGCTACGCACTACATTATTGGCCGAGACCAAGCAGGGGTTGGAAGTTACTACGAACCTTACGCAGCCCAGAAAATTTTTGAGGAACTTGACGTGGGAATGGTTCCAATAAGATTCAAAGACACCTTTTACTGCAAGAAGTGCAGGGGGATAACTTCAGAAACAGTTTGCCCCCACTCAATGGAGGACAGGTTGATTATTAGCCAGACGAAAATAAGGGAACTGCTAAAGACAAACCAAGAGATTCCTCAAGAAATTTTGAGACCGGAGATAGCCGACATTTTAAGCAAAGGAGACGTTCTGAACGAGGGGAATTAATTTCAAGCCCGTCAGTGGACAGTTTGACGATGCTTTGGAAGTGATTCAATTCTGTGAACCACAGCCGGAAATATTTATGTCATTGAAGTGATAACCATCGCTGGGCCCGTAGCTTAGACCGGCAGAGCGACCGGCTCTTAACCAGTAGGTCGTGGGTTCAAATCCCATCGGGCCCGTTACGCTTTCCGTC
>JAKBNO010000127.1 GCA_021831005.1 Thermoplasmata archaeon | reverse complement strand
GGTGCACTGCCGGGAAGACTCGGCATGAAGGTAATCAGGGAAGCGTGCAAGGCGGGAGTTAACCTTGTTGACAACAGCTTCATGGAAGAGGACTTCTACAAACTGGAAAGGGAGGCTCTGGATGCGGGAATTACTGTTGTTCCTGACGCCGGTGTTGCGCCGGGATTATCTAATGCTATCGTCGGACGAATAGCTGCGGTCCATGGGAGCCTTGAGAGCGTTGATATAAAGGTTGGGGGCCTCCCAGAAAGGAATATTCCTCCAATCGGTTACAAAGTTGTATTTTCGCCAATGGATACGCTGGACGAATTTACCAGAAAGGTTGAGATCGTCAAGGACGGCGAGCTGATAAAGACAGAACCGGGAGACGGACTGGAATATTTCTTCGTGAACGGGTTAGGATCGCTTGAGGCATTCTACACGAATGGACTGAGGAGTCTTCTCAGAAATGTCAAGGCAAAGAACATGGTTGAAAAAACGGTCCGATACAGAGGACATCTTGAAAAGATGAAATTCCTGAAAGAGCTTGGTCTACTTGATGAAGAAAAAATTGAACTGAACGGTAACCCAGTAGTGCCCAAGGAATTGCTTGCATCACTGTTCCTGAAGAATCTCAGCTTCCCAGACGTCAAGGACGTCCTATACATGGAAATCAGGGTCGTACCCGCAAAAGGAAAGGATGAGATTCTTTTCACAATATTTGACAAGGAAGACACCAAGACTGGATACACTGCCATGACTAGAACGACAGGTTTCACAAATGCCGCTTTCACTAGACTTCTGGTCAAGGGTATGATAAAGCAGAAGGGAATAATTCCACCCGAAATTGTTGCGCAGGATGCAAATTCCTTTACTGAGATCATAGGATTTCTCGAGAGAATGGGAATCGTAATATCTGGTCCCAAGAACATTTGATGAAAGCAATTTCGCTGCTTTCTGGAGGAAAGGACTCATTCCTAAGTCTATTGATAGCACTGTCCATAGGAATGGATGTAGAGCGAACTATAACTGTGAAGGCAGAGCAGGATTCTTATATGTTCCACTTCCCGAACACTGAACTGGGCAGCAGGTTGTCTGAGATCATGGGAATTAGCAACTCTTCGATCATTGAATCAGAGTTCAAGGAGACTATCTCTCTCTACCCTGGTTACTTCCTTGTTGCTGGTGCGGTGGAGTCGGAATTTCAGAAGACCAAGCTCGAAGAAATGTGCACAGAACTGGGTCTAAAAACATTCTTTCCACTCTGGAGGAAGAACCAGGAACAGATTGTCAGGGACTTTATTTCAACCGGATCAAGGGGAATCTTCGTTACCGTTGCTGCAGAAGGACTCGACGAGAAGTTTCTTGGAAGACCGATTGATGAAGAATCGCTGCGCATCCTAAATGAAACCAAGCTAAAGCACGGAATCTCAATAATCGGTGAGGGAGGAGAGTACGAAACTTTGGTCACCTGTTCGCCTTTCTCGACTAGATGCATCGAGATCGAAGATACAGAGGTTATCGACAGAGGGATTCAGAAAATACTAAAAATCAAGAAATATCGGTTTGAGGATTCTTGATGAAGTGAGAGACTCCAGATGGATCGCTAATTGATATTGTGATTTTCAGTTTTCCCTCAATTGCCTTCCGGACATTCTCTTGGACTTCCTCTATCTTCTTCTGGTCATCAAACAGAGGCATGAGATTGAGAAATCTGTTCAAGAGCCCTTCCACGTTAGTTATGAAAGTTTCTGCAAGTGGGCCCGGATAAAGTTCCAATCCCAACTCCGGAACCAGTACCGTGCCATTGCTTCCCCTAACGATTTTTATTTGCAAGTCTGTCTTGTTCTTGATCTCCACTTTGTCTTCTTTCGGGAAGTCACCTTGGAAAGCAAAATCGTTGATCCGGTACCCACAGCTATTGCATCGCATGTAGTAATGAACGACTTTTCCGAAATGTGGGACGTCCAACTCGTCTGATCCACTTTCAAGGTTGCCAGCCGTACATACTGGACACTTCAGATCTGGTTCAACCATTCCAACAATCTACCTCTATAGATCCTTCGTACCTTCTTTATGTCATTGAGATTTGTACACCCCGTCAGGAACATGGCCGTCTTGAGTTCAGTCTCGAGGTGCGAAATTAGATTTGACACTTCCTTATCAGATTGGAGAGCCGCTTTTAGAAACGTCGAGGCAAGCCCTCCGAGTGATGCTCCCATCGCCAGACCCCGGAAAACATCCAGACCTGTCCTGACTCCGCCGGATGCAATGAGCGGAAGCTCAACATTGGCATATATCAGGCAAATAGGCGAAGGTATTCCCCAATTCCAGAATGTTTTACCTATCCTCTCTTTCCTCTCGTCCGATTTGTTCTTGCTCCGGAGAGATTCAACCGCAGCAAAGGAAGTTCCGGATCTTCCACCAGTGTCTATGGCAGAGACTCCCAGCTGCTTGAAATCGAGGGCATCTTGCATAGAGAAGCCAGCACCTGTTTCCTTGGCAATCACCTTGTATTTCTTCGAAAGTTCACCCAGTCTCTTCTTTATCCCTTTGGAATTCCTGTCCCCTTCTGGTTGTGACATTTCTTGTACAAAATTGAAGTGGACTGCTAGTGCATCCGCTTTCACCAACCCAACGGCGTAATCTATCTCCCCGTCGTTCAGAGCGTTCTTGGACTGTTTGATGAGCTGAGGTGCGCCAACATTGGCTATTCTGAACGGGACATCGTAATCCGTGACCACAGAGTATGTACTTCCCATTTCTCCGTTCTGGATCGCAGCCCTTTCCGATCCCACTCCCATCGCAATTCCTGCCTCAGCAGCTCCTCGTGCAAGGTTCTCATTTATCTGCTTCGTCTCAGGATGGCCACCAGTCATCGAAGATATAAGGAACGGCAGTTTGAGTCTCTTCCCGAGGAATGTCGTCGAGGTGTCAATCTCGTCAAAATTCACTTCCGGCATCGATCTTTGAACTATATCAACGTCGTCCCAGAAATTGTAATCGTGAGAAACATCTTTAGTTGAAATAATGTCAATGTGTTCCAGTTTTCTTCTCTCCACTGTCATTCGATCACCGTCAATGTGCTCTCCTTTCCCCGCAAGTAATTTCTCAACCTTTCCGGTCTGTTCCCATTAAGCACTACCACTCTGCTAGTATAAGACATCATTTTCTTAATCCTTTTCATTTTACCAGCCATTGAACCTGTAGCATCCCTCCCAGTATCAACCACTGAAATATCTCTTGCCTTTATGAGGGGGATGAATCTCGCGTTCTTATTGGCCTTAGGATCGCTGTCAAACAGTCCATCAACATCGGTTATGAAAGCAACAGATTCTGGTCTGAAGACTCGTGAAAGGTCCAATGCAATTTCATCACCAGATATTATTCTATACCTACCCTTGTTCATAATGATGTCACCAAAGAGAACAGGAACGAACCCTTTGTCAGTAAGTGACTTGACCGCGGTGAAGTCAGGTTTTCCAAAATTGTAGATGACGTGAGGTGGTACAGAAATGGCATTTATCCCTCTCTCGTTCAGATATTCAATGATAACAGAGTTTAGAGTAAGCACGTCTGAAACGACTTTGGAAATGGCCTTCCCCTTTCCCTTGATTGAGCCCGGCTTTTCCAATCCATACTTCAGGGCCATTATGTGTCCAAAAGATCCAGCACCGTGTATCAATATCCACTCCTCTTTATTCTCTGAGAGTACGTCGCACAGCTTCCCTAGCAAATCCTTATTGATTTTCTTGTAGCTCTCCTTGTGTGTGATGATACTTCCTCCGAGCTTGATTACTTTCACGATTTGCAATTAGCTCTGAATAAATAAAATCATCGAAGATTGTTTATTTTGGAAATTATTGTACCGTCATGCCTTTGGACGTTTCAATGTTCAGGTTCGTCGAATCCATTCCAGACGAGAACATCAATCTTGCTTCGAGCGCGATGAGGGGCATGAACCCAGAAGGATTGGGTGGAGTCGAGGTCGAGGAACAGATTGCGAAATTATATGGAGTTGAGAAAGAACAGGTTATTGTTACTCCATCTGGAACCTTTGCATCATACTTCACCCTTTATCACCTCAGAAAGAAGGTCTCTTCGATGGTAACTATAACTCCAGAG
>JAKBNO010000029.1 GCA_021831005.1 Thermoplasmata archaeon | reverse complement strand
TTTCCGCGAGTTCAACTGAGGACAATGTCGTATCGGAAGGAATGCTAGAGGGGTTCCTTTCAATGGGAGAGGAGCCTGCAATACTGTTGAATATCGGAGACAGCAAGAACGAAAAGCTGAGAATAATTCCAGTAAGCACAATACTGTTCATCGATGTGTTAGAACAGAATGAAGTGAAAGAAAAACGGGAGAAAGGGGACGTTACTTACATAAGCTGATAGGTCTGGATTTCGTTGTAAATTGGTCCAGTGGGTTTCAGGACAGATTCATACAGTGTGAAACTGGTCACTTCCTGCTCAAGGAAGACTGTGTTCTCATTCTTTGAGATGACTTCAGAGAAATCACGTTTGTCTTTCACGCGAAGAATTGTCAGGTGAGGGCTGAAGGGGTGGTCAAGTGGTATCTCTCTCGTTCTTGAATCAACCTCATCTGCCAGTTCTTTCAGAGGACTTTCTGGATATGCCTTTACAAACAGTACCCTCCCGTGCTGGGCATTTGGGAATGCCCCCATGCCCTTCAAAATTATAGAGAACCTCTTTGATCCTATTCCCTCAAGGCTCTTTCTTATCTTTTCCACGCTGTGAATTTCCCCTAAGAACTTGAGCGTCAAATGAAGATTCTTTCCCTCCACTGATCTGCCCATTGGTTTGTTTTCAGTTATTGCCTTAACCAATATTTCGTTTGCAGGCAGACTTATTGCGACAAAACACCGCACCAGCTACCATCAAAATGTTGCGCAAAACTTTTTGCCTTCAGTTGCATCCCCGTTTATGATCGTTAAAGACGGTCTATACTATACAAAAACCCACGAATGGCTGAAACTAGACGGAGACGTCGCGACTATAGGCATATCGGATTTCGCACAGAATCAGATGTCCGATATAGTTTACGTTGACTTTCCAAAGGTAGGGACAAGCATTAAAGCGGGCGAGATCGTTGGTACCGTAGAGAGCGTCAAATCAGCTGAAGATTTCTATTCACCGGTGACCGGAAAGGTCGTTGAAGTTAACAAGACTCTGGAAAAGACTCCGGAGGAAATTAACAAGAACCCTTACGATGCCTGGATTGTCAAACTCAAGATTTCCAATCCGGCCGAAGTGAACAACCTGATGAAGAAGGACGCCTACGAGAAGATCATAAAGTAAGCTGCAAATGTCCTGGATTAAGAAGAGAAGATCCGAGATCTATTATAGGAGGGCGAAGACTGAAGGCTACAGAAGCAGGGCAGTTTACAAGCTCAAGCAGATGGATGAGAAATTCTCAATCATAGAGAATGGGATCAGAATCCTGGACCTCGGGTCATCTCCTGGAGGATGGAGCCAGTACTCTTCACTTGTGAATGAGAGTGGACTGAATGTGGCGCTTGATATTATGCCAATGAGGAGAATTGATAACGTCAAGTTCATCAACGGAGACATTTTTCAGGATGGGATTTTCGACCAGGTTCTAGATGTTTCACCGGACGGGTATGATTTGGTCCTGTCTGATATTTTGATGCACACCAGCGGCGACAATTCTAGAGATTCTGCCAACTCTTACTTCATTGCTAAACGGGTACTGGATATCTGTGAGCACGTCCTGACAAGAAACGGCAAGACACTCATTAAGACTCTACAGGGAGACCTGACCGAGGATTTGAGAGTTGAATTCAAGAAACACTTCAGGAGAGTCTTCCTTACGAAACCGCCTTCATCTCTTCCGCGTTCTGCTGAACTCTATATCCTTGGAGAGTTTTACTCAGGCCACTGAAAAGATCGTTGAATCTCTCAGTCTCGACCACGACCAAGGTATTTCCTTTCTTCCTGCTGGATATCTCTGTCGCCATGTGTCTTGCCCTTTCCTGCTCGACTTTCATGTATCCTCCCTTGTTGAGGTAGGAATCCCAGTCCTTGGTGAATGAGTCTGGATCTGACAGGTTCCATCTTCTCTTCAGAAGCCTCCTTCTACGTAGACTCAGCTTGATCATGTCGGATAACTGGACATACTCCACAAAAATGTCCTCATAGATTCCCGATGGTATGTCTATTCCACCAACCTCCAATCCCCTCTGATCTGCAAACTTTATTGCCGCGATGTAGGCATCTGGAGGAATAGATGTGTCTCCAAATTTTCTCGTGAAGTATTCGTAAATAATTTCGACGTCGTCCATCTCAACCTCAACCGGACTTTTAATGTACTCTCGAAGTCCGTTTACCTCTTCCTCCGTTATAGATAGGAGAATCTGGTCGAAATTTCCAGTGCTGAGAACTTGCTCAACCACCCTTCCAGAGTCCTTAAGCGCCTTGTTGATTCCTAATAAGAGTACCCTGTCCTGGCCGTTGAACTCTGCCTTCAACTATTCATTCTCTCCTTGATTACTTCCTTCAATTCGTCTTTGTCGCGGAACTGTTCTAGTTCTGAATATGAAATTATGGGAATCTTGTATCTATTTGGTTTTTCTATTTCTCTCTTCACTACCAGAACCCCGTCCTTATCGCTGAACTTTGAGAGTTCACTTAGATGCTCAACCTTTCTCTCCACCCTAGCCATTTCCTCTTCTATACCGCCCAAGAAGGAAGACTCCGAGTCCTCCATTAGGAAGTTGACGATTGATCTTCTGATTGGATAGACGGAGAACCCTGTCCTCGTTATTTCTTTATTTACCAACCTTTCGAATTCCCTCATTTTCCGGAAACCAGTGGTAACCTCCTCCATCTCTACATTCCAGAGGAAGGAGACGTATTCCATTATCTGTTCTCCCAGGAATTCCTCCATCTTTAGCGCAATATCAATCGATGCGGACATGCCCGATTGGTACATCAGTACCGTTCTTCTAGTGGTCCCAATCGCACTCGCAATCTCACCAAGCGAGAGGGATCTCTGCTCCCTTATTCTCTTTAGCTTCTCCGAGTCTATCTCAACATAGAAACCGCCGGGTCCTGCCCTGACATTCGGTTCCTCTCCCTCCCTCAAATATGATACAAAAGTTTGAGGGGATATGATCGGTAACGAATACCTGCTGTAGACCACTCCGTCTTCTATCCTCTCGTCCCTATTGCTAAGCGCAACTATAAGCGGATGAGCATCCAGGAATCTCGAGACTGCCATTAGAGTCTTTGACCCCTCCTCGGTAAGGAGCCCGACATTATTCATGACTTTGATAACAATTATGTTGTCTTCATTTCGCAGAATGAGGTCAAAAGAGTAAGAAAGACTCTCGTCTGCGCAGATAGTGGTATAGCCGCCCCTGACGGCAATTCGGATTATAGAACTTATTATTCCCTGTCTTCTGTCCATTACTTGTCCTCACCCATAGGAGACGAAACAAATATTTAAGTACTGGGTCATCTCAATTTGTCGATATCAACAAGGCTGACCAATTCGACTCCCTGGTACTCCAGAGCCTCTCTAGCCCCTTCCTTCCTGTCCACAACTACGATGACCCTGTCCGTTCTAACGTGCATCTCGTTCAATTTCGTAATTGCCCTTACAACACTTCCTCCAGTTGTTGTCACATCCTCAACAAATGTTATCGTTTCACCCATGTCCAATTTCCCTTCGAAATCCTTTCCAAGTCCGTGCTCTTTCTTTTCCTTCCTGAGGATGATCAGGTCCTTTCCGGTCTCAAGGGAAATTCCAACTCCCAATGGCACTGCACCCAGTTCCACACAGGCTATCTTTTCTCCAGTAACGAGTGGTGCAGCCTTCTTTGAAATCTCACTGAGAAACTTGGGATTCAGAAGAGCGCTCTTTATGTCGACGTAGTAATCTGACTCCTTACCTGAAGCCAGCTTAAACTTTCCAAATTTTATGTTACCATTTTCTAATAAGAAGTTCTCAATGGTTCCTATAGTCATTTGATCACCTCAAAAGCGTGAATGTCTATTCTGCACGAATACTTTGCTATTCTTTTGTCGTCAAAGTTGTCCTGAAAGCATCGGTATTTTTTCAACAGTAGGTATTTTTCGCCTGCACTTACAAGAGTTAGATAATGGTATACCAAAAGAGTCGATGATTGGATTTTTTTGGAATAGGGCAATTCCTCCAAATTTTCGTGCTTAGGGCTTTCAACCTCCTTACAAAACTCGTCGGTTTGTTGTGGATTCCGCCTATTTGTTGCCATTTGTGGACGATATCGATGCAAACGGTATCGGAAAATATTATTATCAGCGACTCATAAGCCTTCTAGCCGCTGTAGCTTAGTTGGTGGAGCACCCGGCTGTTAACCGGGAGGTCATCGGTCCGAGCCCGATCAGCGGCGCTTTAACATCAAAGCTGAAAAACATTTAGATCATAGCGGGTTTTATTCTTATGGAACTTGACCTTTCTACTTATTTTTCAGAAGCATTCAAGATTTACAAGAATCCTT
>JAKBNO010000103.1 GCA_021831005.1 Thermoplasmata archaeon | reverse complement strand
ACTCGGATTGAAGAGTGTCAGTGAGTTGTGGAAAG
Organism: Thermoplasmata archaeon; assembly: GCA_021831005.1. GTDB lineage: Archaea > Thermoplasmatota > Thermoplasmata > Thermoplasmatales. The sequence goes on along the minus strand of JAKBNO010000103.1, from coordinate 4,405 downwards.
TTGTGCCTCTATTGGTATCTGGAACACTTGCGTCATTTTCATCATCACTGGCCAACAACTTCATCGACAGGGACATTGACACCAGGATGGGTAGAACCAGATGGAGAGCTGCGATTGGAAACAAGACTGGATACATCTTGTCTATACCCCTCCTGCTCGGAATTTCCCTGACGGTTTCGTTGATCTATCTCAACATTCCAACCACTCTGTGGATTTTTGGAGGCTTCATCAGTTATTCCTTACTTTATACGGTCTTACTGAAGAGGAGAACGAGCTGGAACATCGTGATCGGAGGGATTGCTGGTTCTTTCCCCGCACTTGCGGGGTGGTCTTCAGTGAACTCTTCAATTTCGATGATTTCATTCTTTGTAGCGGTCATAGTGTTCCTATGGACACCAACGCACTTCTGGACTCTCGCCCTCAAGTATAAAGACGATTACAGAGAGGCGAATATCCCAATGCTGCCTGCTGTGAAAAATGCGAAGTATACGGTGAATGCGATCTTCATTAACACACTCATCCTCGTTGCATTTTCATTCCTTCCGGTGTTCATAAATATGGGTTTCCCTGTTTTTTACGACCTGCTTCTAATCCCACTTTCAGCTTACCTGATCTGGAGAGTTCTCTCGATTAGATTCAAGAATGGAAAGTCTCTGCTCGCTTCATCGTTGAAGGCATTCCTTGCAAGCAATTACTATCTCTCTGCGCTCCTTTCGATTCTGATTCTGGGAGCAGTTCTCAGACTGTTGTGATGAAATGAAGAAGTCCCTGTTGAATGCCCTTCCTCTCATATCAATTTTCCTTCTCTGGAATGCTCCTTTCATCTTTAAGGGCTACGTAGTACAAGGCACAATTTTCTTCGAGTTGCTTGGTCTGGAGATCTCTTTGTTTACATTTCTCTCAGTCTTCGCAATTTACTTCAGGAGATTGGGTGCTCTTTATCTCATACTTTCACTTTCCTCTGCGATCTTTGCGATCGTTTTCGGTGTTGCAGGTTCTCTGAGATTTGTCCTATTCTACCTTGGTGCTCTCGCGATTGCTTCTAGATATTTTTTGAGTCTAAGAGAGAGAGGGGATCTCGCAGTGGGATCTGCTTCGGTTGGCTTGCTATTACTACTTCTTGTGCTTTCCACTAGTTTACGATTTATTCACTTGGACACCTTGCAATCGACTGGGTATCTCTACTCTATCTACAGCGATGCTTCACCTGCTGGCGTCCCATTCACCTATGCTTACGGTCTTGTATTTGTGCTCGGTCCTTTTAGTCTGACAATTTCTCCCATCACGGCGTTCCTCTTTCCACTGGTTGCTTATCTCACTTCAGCTAACACGTTTCTCATAATCAACACCTTCCGAACTAGGGGAGTCACTTCCGTTACTGCAATCGTCGTTACTGCCATAGCCTGCCAGTGCGAAAACACCATAGGTATCGTATCTGGAACTGTATCCTCTCTCGCTCTCTCCGTTCTCCCTTATTTCATATTCATATCCGTTGCCCTCCTGATACTGACAAACGTTTATCTCCACAGACCGAGAAAAATGAGAGTACCAGAAGTGAACAAGTTATCGATGCTCCTCCTGTTCATCTCTATACTGGCTGTGGAGTTCGCAATTGTCTATACGGGTATGATTTACAATCTTGCCGTTTTCGGGTTCAGCTCATTCCTGACTCTATTCTCAGGGTTCCTGCTGGGACAGATGTTGAAAATAAACTGGAGGATGCCTGTCTACATCGTTATCCTGCCATTCGTGATACAAACAATCATGTTCGTTCCTTCGTTTATAAGGGAAGCCCTCACTTCTCCAAGTGTGTTCGAGCTTTATACCTTCGCTGGTATGGTCGCCGGCCTCCTGATCTCACTTTCGTTCAGAAACAGAAACGTTCTTTCCAAGATTACCATCTTCGAATTTGTGTTCTCCATGGAAACGATGATCGCTGCTGTACTTCTCTTCCTCTCTATTTTTTCTGTTTCCTTCTTCACAGGTTATTCGGAGATTGCAGTCGTAGACTTTTCGGTCTTCATTCTCATTGTGAGCTTGCCGTTGATGTGGTTTTCAAACATCTATCTACTCAGTGCGAGGGCTTTTGGAAGCTAGCCTGTCCTTGACGACATTTCTGATATCGTAGAAGTGGATATTGTCATAGGGACAGGCTTCAATACAAGACCCAGCACCAACGCACTTCTGGCTCTTGAAGTATCCATTCTTTATGAACTGTGCCGGGAGATCGCCAAGACCAACTTCACACGCAGTCACGCAGTCCTTGGTCGGGCACTTAAGGCACACATTCGGGTCTACTGCCTTTATCTTGAATAACCCAAGTTTGCTGAAGAACCCGACGAAGGTTCCAGTAGTACACCAGCCGTATCTCCTGCAGGGGCTCATGCCAACGAATGGTATTGATATGAAGAAAATGTACCACAGCAAGTTCCATATTAGTAAAGAATAGAGAATTGCTGGATCGAACGGAAGGTTGACCATGTGGATTGATATTGCAAAACTCGCTAAAGCAGACCCAAGCATGAACAACCAACTTCCCGCAGCTACCTTTTGGATCAATGGAGAATACTTGCTACCGATATTCTTCTTGCTCGTTCTTGATCCGTAATTTAGGGAGATCATTTCGTGACCCAATGTTCCCCCGTACATCACCGCTGATGGACACAGTGTTCCACAGTAGGACCTTCTTCCGAACAGTAGTGCAAGTATAGCGTAGACCAGATAAGAAAGAAGTAGAGGTAGTATCAATGCCCCTCGGACAGATCCAAGTGCACCTACATTAGCCCAGAGCGGTAAATTTCTCCACCCAAGTATGTAACTTGGCCCATAGAGAGTGTAAGTGAAATATGCGATAAGGGCAAATGAAAGATTTATCCTCTTTTCCAACCATTTGATTCTCTTCATCCTGAAGACTACCAGAGCACCCATTTCTAACCCCATCAGCAGGAGGAACATCGGTGAAGCGGCCACAATACCGATGAATGGAATAATGGACAGGTAAGCACCACCTGTGAAGTGGAATCCCACTGCATCGGTGATAAGATTTGACAGCGATCCTAGTCCATTACCACTTGTTGAGAACCAGCCAGTGGATATGTTTAGTGGAATGCTCATGATCAACTCGGCGACAAATGTTCCCGAGAGCAAAAAAAATAACCAGTACCTCCTCTCAATCCATCCCTTTATCCTCTTGGTCTCTCTACCGCTGAAAACGTAGAAGAAGTAAAGTCCCATACCAAGGAGAACAGAAAGTGCGTATGGGAGCCAATAAATTTCGTTCTTTTGTCCGAGCGCATAAAAGAGGAAAAAGCCAACAGAATTCAGGACATAAACGACGATGGATATGTCTATCATTCTCTTCTTTTCTGAGGTTATTCCATTCTTTGAATTTGAGACCTCTTATATTTTAATAGCGCTCCCTGCGACCATTATCAGAGCGTTTGCTACAAGGAGTTCAACGTGGAAAGTGGAGAATAGAGCGGGCGACAGAATATCCATCGCTGCCAGGGCACCTAGCAAATATCGAATTGTCCCCTTTATCTTGAAGAAAAGTATGGAGGCCACCATTTCGACTTCCATCGGCAACACGAAGTAAAGAGAGTTGACAGTCTGTGGGAGCGCTATTAGAATATTGGCGTTCAGTCTGAACCCCAAGAGTTTCAAGACAAAGAACGTCATTAAAATCTCATTCAATACGAAGAGTACGGGCAGCAGAAGTCTATTAACATTCGCCCGTGTCTTCCAATCCATGGAGTAAAAATAGAAGAGAACAACTAGGAAAGAAATCATTGGAACCATGATGATGTTTATGGCGATTATTGAGTTCAGGAATCCATGGGGTTCACTCAAATACCAGCTAAGACCTATGAACATGCTGGCCATCATCAACAGCACAAAATAGAACAGATACCGCACTATTTTTGATGCTTTGCCGGTTGAAAAATAGTATTCAACGTAGATGATGATGCAAACCATCAACGCAATCGTCGAGTATGCTGCAATTTCTCCGGCAAACACTAAGTTCACGACTTAACAGCCTATAAAAGATTTGTGTCGTATATATTTCGGAGATACGGTTCAATTCTCTTGAGATTGCTCCGCGAGTTTTTGAGAACGATCCTGCCAGATTTATCAAATTAGCTGAATGTTGTGTTGATCTATAGACAGTTCTTGACTTTGCTATAGGATTCAATATTGAGGAGATTTATTTCTGCAAGATTCTTAGTCTCATCGAAGTACCGTACTAGGAAATACTTTGCCAGGAATGTTGGCAATATCATCATCGAGTGCACTTCAGTCTTATTCCTGTTTTCTAAGTACCCGACCACTGGGATTCGATCTCTCGAAACGGAACGAAGCAATGGCCGTATTGGGGTGTTTGAAACATCCATGCGACTAACTTCCC
>JAKBNO010000024.1 GCA_021831005.1 Thermoplasmata archaeon | reverse complement strand
CGTGTCCCCTGTAGTAACCGTGGACCATGCACTTGCGAATCTCGTTACTGGGCACCAGCAGAAATTGTGAATGGTGTTATAACATTTTTGCAAATTTCTCAACCAATGCAAGTTATACAAGTTTCCTCAATCTAAGGACTCTAATAATACGGTCGAAGGACACTGATACCGTTATTATTGCACATACTACTACTTCAGTAATGCTGTAGTCATCCTGCAACGCAACTATCGAAAGCAGGAACCCAACACATCTTTCTTCGTGAACAAGGAGAGAATCCTCCAAAGAGTCTCATTATGGGGAATGCGAGTATCCTGAAACGAGACCGATTTTGATTAAAATTTCTTATATAGTATCAGAATCTGCAAGGTACACATGAATGAGTACAACCTAATCCTCCTAGCGGTGATTCCGGTCCTATTCGTACTCGGGCTGAGAATCAAGGCCTTCAGCAGGGAGGGAGCCATAGCCTCCGCGATTGTGGGCTCGCTTATCATTATAGGAGGAGGTTGGCTGTATTTTGTAATGCTTTTCCTATTCCTGGGCTTATCCTACATTTCGACCCTTTCTGGATTTGAAAAGAAGAAGAGCTGGAGCCTGCAAGAGGGTCTAAAAGGAGAAAGAGGGGCAAAGAATGTCGTGGCAGCAGGGGCGCTTCCAGCAGCGATCTCCCTTATGAATTTCTGGAACTTCAGTCCGATGCTTATTTTCTTCCTTTATGTGGTCGCACTGGGAACAATTCTCTCCGACACGGCTGCATCCGAGATCGGTTCTCTCGATGAGAACACTTACATGATACTCACCCTGAAGCCTGCCGAAACGGGGATGAATGGTGGTGTTTCTGTTCTGGGGACCATAGTATCGTTCGTCTTTCCCATATTCTTTTCAATCTTTGGATACATCATTTATGGTGGGCTGATATCTATACCCCTCGGGGTACTCCTCGAATTCGCTGCTCTCTCAGGCTCGTTGGCATTTTTTGGCTCTCTCTTTGATTCAGTCCTCGGAGAGACTCTAGAAAACAGGGGGTACCTGACGAAGTACTCAGTCAACTTTTCGGCTGCCCTGTTTGCCACTATTGTGGCTTTTCTGCTATTTGTGAGGTAACTTTATTTTTCTCAAAGGAATCTCAATTGATGAAGATTCTCCTCATAATTGCAGATGGACTTGGAGACAGACCTTTCGATTCCCTAGGCGGCAAGACTTCGTTGGAAGCCGCTGATAAACCGAATCTGAATACTTTGGCAAGGGAAGGGATGATCGGCCTGATGGACCCTATCCGACCTGGCATAATACCAGGGTCGGACACTTCTCATCTGAATTATCTGGGATATGACCCGTTCAAGTACTACACAGGGAGGGGACCTTTTGAGGCGATGGGGACGGGCCTCACACTGAGAGGCGGAGATATAGCTTTCAGGGCCAATTTTGCAACGGTCAATGAGCAGGGGACTATAATCGACAGAAGAGCCGGCAGAATCAGGGAAGGAACCTCCGAGCTGGCCAAACAGCTCAATCTGAAGATTGAGGGTGTTGAAATATTGTTCAAGGAGGGTACTGAACACCGAGCTGCTCTCGTTTTGAGGGGTGAAGGAATCTCCACAGAAGTAACGGATAACGACCCCCACGCAGATAACCTGAAACCCAAGGACATTGTACCGACTTCGGAGAAGGGTAAAAAAACTGCGCATATATTGAACGAATTTTACAAACAATCGTTCAGAATCCTGAAGGATGCGCCGCTAAATGTCAAAAGAAGATCCAATGGAATAAAGGAGGCCAATGCAATCCTATACAGGGGAGGCGGTGAGGTACCATCCTTACCAAACTTCAACGAAAAGTATTCCCTTGACGGAGGTTTTATTGCAGGTGTTGCCCTGGTCTCTGGGATTTGCAAACTTGTGGGTCTGAAGAATTTCACTCCCGAAGGTGTCACCGGGTCAATCGACACTGACGTGAAGAAGAAATTTGCGGCCGCAGTGGAAGCACTTAAGGAGGTCGATTTTGTACTCGTCAACGTAAAGGGTACAGACATCGCCGGCCATGATGGAAATGGGGTCGCCAAGAAAGAATTCATCGAAAAGATCGACGCTGCGCTAAAGGATACCGTGATGAAAGTGAGGAACGAGATTGTAGTGTGTTTCACGGGAGACCACTCAACACCAGCCAGTGCAAAGGAGCACACATCGGACCCAGTTCCTATTCTACTCCGCTATCCAGGATGCAGGAAGGACGGAGTTGGAGAATTTGACGAAATAAGGGCCAAAGATGGTTACCTGAGGCTTCAAGGAAGCGACCTCATGAACGTCCTCCTGAGCTCTGCAAACAGGGCCGAGAAATACGGAGCCTAAGATATACTTTCTTCCAACAGTTTCTTGATCTCTTCGTCCCTGTTCTCTATCTTCAGAAGGAGTTCCTTAGCCTTCTCTTTTTCACCAGAATTGAGATATATGCGGGATAATATGACGAGAGCGTTTCTGTCCCTCTGGTCTATCTTGAGCGAGACCTCACAAGATTCCTTTGCGTCATTCACTCTTGCAATTTTCATCAGGATCTCGGCCCTCTGGTTCCAGTACGAAGTGTTCCTGCTTTCCATTTTTATTGCAGTGTCGACTGAAGCCAGGGCCTCCAGATATCTTCCCATTGAATAAAGCAGCCTTGACTTATCGAAGTAATAGATGGCCTTCTTGAGCAGGTTGATCGATCTGTTTATGTAGGACAGCGCTTCTTCCTTGTTGGAGTTAAAACTCGAAAGGAAAAGTCTCCGATATGTATCTGGGTTAATCGGGTACTCTTCTAGGAGCATCTTCTGGAAGGTCGTTGAGTCCTTCCCTTGTTTCTCAAGAATGTCAACGAGGAGGATCAACGCTTCAATGTTCTTCTTTATCTCTATGGATTTCCGTGCGTGTTTTTCGGCCTCCTCAAGATATCCATCTTCAGAAAGCTCAAATGCAGCCATGTATTCATCCGTGCTCTTAGCGAGTGAAGGAAGAACTCTATCTTCGCTCATACTGGACTATTAAATTACGACAATTTAGCTTTTATCATGATTAATAAATAAACTAGTAATACCACTCGACATTTTCATATTATGAGAATCCAGTTGATCGGTTTGGGTTCAATTGGAAAAAATCTGTTGAAACTCATAAATCAGAAAGGAACGATCATAAGTGAAAAATTGGGAGAAAAAATTGAGGTAGTTTCTGTGAGCGACACCACTGGAACTGTGATCACCGATGGAATGCCTCTTACGAGGATCATCCAGGCAAAGGAAGGAGGTGGTCTCAAAACGCTGGACTCATTTGAAAAGATCAATGCAACCAGTGCAATTTCTGATCTCGAGGCGGACATTGTTGTTGAGATTACACAGAGCACAAAGGACGGGAAGCCAGGGATAAGCCATATCGTTTCTGCATTCGAAAATGAAAAGAACGTTGTGACCGCCAACAAGGGCGTACTGGTCTCAGACACTGACCTCTTCAAAACAGCTAAGGAAATGAGAAGGACTTTGAAGTACGAAGCAACGGTATGCGGAGGACTTCCTGTATTCAACATGATGGACTACTGCATGATCCCTGCGAAGATTTCCTCTGTGGATGGAATATTCAACGCTACGAGCACTTTCGTGATTTCTCAATTGGAGGCTGGAAAAAGTCTGGCGTCTGCTAAGAGCGAGGCGATCAGGATAGGAATTGCAGAGAGAGATCAGCGTGACGATCTGGAAGGAATTGATTCCGCGAGGAAAGGAACCATACTCCATAGGCGAATTTTCGGTTCCAATCTCAGGTTGAGGGACGCAGATATATCTGCGAAGCAGAGCGAAATTGCATCGGGAACGAGGCAGTTCACTGAGGTGACTGCAAAGGGAATTAAGGTTGGCTACAAGAAGGTCACAGAAAAGAATGTATTTTCAAATGCCGTTGGGCCATCAATGGTCATAAGATTCAACACCGACGTGCTAGACCACCTTACCTTGTTCACAGATCACGATGGTCCATTGGAGTCAGCAGCAACAGTATTAAATGATATCATATTGTCGAGGTCAGAAAAGGGAGCACAATGAACAAGGGGTATACCGCATTTATAGGTGTATTGGCAGTATTGTGGGTGGTAACATTAGTAATTGACGTGATTATGACGCTGGCGCTTTATCCTTCCAGATTCGGTGCAATTGCAAATATTACCGGGAGTGTCACATCGAACAGCAGGGTTCCAATATACATCATAATCGGGTTACCTGAGGCCATCGGATTGTTCTATCCTCCGTATCTGTTCTGGGCCTTATGGATAGGGGTAGTTGCTGCCGCCGTTTCGGTATTCATGATCGTATCCCTTTATAAGTCGCTTCCACGGTTCGAAAATTCTAGCCTCTACCGAATTTCGGAATTTTTTGCGTTGAACCTGTTTCTGTCGTATGCGTACATATCATTTGTTTCCGAGATTGGCTACCCAATCAAATCCCCAATACCACCTGGGGCTACCAATTTCATATTCAATTTCTTCGAACTCACAAATGCTGGACTGTATGAAGAACTGATTACCAGGGTCATCTATATCGGAATTCCGCTATTCATTTACTATGCATGGAGTAGGCACGGAATGAAGTCGCCTTCCAAACCAAAGAGTCTCCCGTGGTGGAGAGTCATTTGGGGTGGAGGATACAAATTTGGAAAACCGGAGATCACAGTTCTGGTAATCTCATCCCTGATTTTTGGTATAGCTCACGCAGGCTCCTGGGATGTATCAAAGATACCTCAGGCTGCTCTAGGAGGAGTATTCCTGGGTGTTTTGTACATGAGATTCGGTCTATATGCGGACGTGCTCTTCCATTTCTCAATTGATTCTCCAAGCATTCTTTTCATAAATGGGTACGGAAATCCATTTGCTTCGGTCGGGACCACAGATCTCTACTCGTTGTTTTTAGTGATATTCCTTGTGGCCGGTGTCGTTGTTTCCGTGGCATACATCCTAGAAGTTAGTAAACTATTACAGAACAGAAATAAAAAAGTGGCCGTTCCAGCTGGATCATCTTCCGATACACCGAGCCAAGATTCCAGTCAAACTCGAACTAATGCTGGAGCTTACTGCAAGAACTGCGGGTCCAGAAACGTGACTTTCTTCTATGACGATGTTTACCGTTGCGATGACTGCGGGAATGTGTTCAAGAAAGTTCAGTAGTTTGCCATCTCGTCGACTCTCATAATTTCCCTGAGGACAGAAGTTGCATACCCACCGGGAGGGAGGGCAAATCTGACGCTCGAGTCGTCGTAATCAAAATCCTTGAACCTCAAGAATAAGTCCCTTCTCTCACCCCTCGAACTCAGACCGAATGGAAGCTTAAAATCCGAAGTCTTGATGCCTTCTTGTTCAACGATCTCATTCTCCAAGTTACCAACCGCTCCAGTAGCAAGATCCGTGTCGTAACCAATGATTAATCCTGTAGGAGATCCATCTCCTCTATTGAAAGCCAGGGTCATCTTGTCCAGGTTCAGATTGTTGATTCGAATGAACTCATCATTGAAATGAAACACATCCCCTGGAAGTGGGAATTTTTTCATTTCCAACCTCCTGCTGAGTATTTTATTGAAGATGTATCCCTGATATGCGTGGATAAACATCGAAACCAAGTTGTCAGGGAGCTTCTTGATCGCACCCGAGTAATCTTCTTGATTGTTTACAAGGTGCTCCATGACCATTCTTTCTAGGTCCAACGATTCTGGGAAAATAGAAAGTCCCATCACCGGGTCCGGGTTTTCATAATACTGCTTTCTGACTTCTGCAAACCTGTCTTCACCAGGGTAGCCCACAAAGACCCTAACTGCTTCTTTGTAATTTCCCTTCAGCATCTCTTTTCCCACCAGATGCGTGATCGGGCGAAGTGACCCAAATCTCTGAGGCCCGTAGAAATTAGGGACCATTCCTGCCTTTTTCACGCTACCACAATTCGTTTGGAAAATTGTAGAATCCGAATCGGATATCTTGATTTCAAAGAAATTTCTAGAGTGTGACCCCACCGTAAGTGGGGAGTCTAGGTAGAAGTGTTCCAGGACCTCAACATCGTCCAGGTGAAAGTCTCTGTATCTCGCTCCAGGGATGCTGAAGTACTGGACTTTTACGCTCCTCCTGTCCTTCGTCCCGGCGAAGTAGATCCTCCTTGGTGAAATGTGGTTGCTTCTCGCCAGAAATCTTATGAGTCTGTTGTGTTCCCAGTTCTTAGATTTCAATTTGAGGACAAGTACCTTTCCGTCCTCTTTCTTTTCCAGACTGTCGAACTGTTCTTCGACGTAGAAATCTTCAGAGTTCTTTCTGAGTTTTCCACCGGAACTTTCTAAGTCTAGATAATAGCCCGAGACCCCTATTTCAGCGAAATTCACGACCTGCTAATAGCATCAACAATATTAATAACTGTTTTCACCTTCCTGCTTGGATGTGGGAAGGTCTCACTGGGAAGAGAAGGAAGAATGGACTCTACGGATTACTGATAGGAATAACTGTTTCCTCCATTCTGCTCTACCTGTCGTTTTATGTTTCATTCATTTATTTGCTGATACCTGTTTTGCTTCTTGTTATATTCCACTACACAAAGGCATGGAGGTTTTCCGATAGGGCATTCTACGGATTTATAGCAATAGTTATTGCATTCTTTATAGCAATGGCCGGGATTTCAACTTCTATCACGGGGGCACCAGACCATTCGACAGCGACATTAAAGATGTCGTCCGTCACCTACGATGTTAATTTCGGTTATTACAACAACAACGGTAATTACACATTTAACTTCACTGTCCCCGCGAAGAATGTTACGGACACTGCCAAGTTGCAGCTCATAGACTTGTTCACAAATACAACTCTGACGACCACGAACGTGACCTTCAACACTATCGGTGCAAACTACTCATACTCGTGGAATGCTGGACAGCTATCATCTCACGCGTACGTAATTTACATGACCCTGCACTTCATTAAGAACAACACGACGGTAAATCAGGGGATCGAATTCCTAGGGCCAGTATTGATCCCGGCAGCCAATGTCGTGTTTCTCCTTGCGGAAAGCCTGATCGTCAGCTATCTTCTCATAACGGTCCTGTTTTTCCTCGCGTTTGCATTCTTTGCGAGGGCATTATCCACGTCGAGGCAAAGAAAGAGTAAGGGCGGAGACCAGAATCCGCCTAACCCCCCGACACCTATAGACCAGCCCATAATCGACGGCGGCCAACAAAAGACGGGTTGGTTTAGGAGAAGAAATTACTAAGAGGCAAGACCCAGTTCTTTGATCTTACCCATGACCTCGTTTGCGTGCTCTTTCGGGCTCACCTTCGGGTATATGTGAGCTATCTTTCCCTCCTTGTCGATGATGAAAGTGACTCTCTTTGCAGTTCCAATTCCGAGCACATTGTATTTTTTTGAAATTTCCTTAGATGTGTCTGCAGCGAGAACAAATGGAAGGTCATATTTCTCTACAAATTTCTTATGGGAACTTTCCGAGTCCACACTCACGCCTATCACCTCTATCCCCTTCGACTTGTAGTCGTCAAAGTTGTCTCTGAAGTTGCACGCTTCCGCTGTGCAACCAGGGGTATCATCCTTTGGATAGAAGTAAACGACCACTACTTTTCCTCTGTACTCCGATAGTCTACCTTTGCCGCTTCCAAAAGGCAGTTCGAAATCCGGTGCCACATCTCCAATTTTAAGTTCGTTTTCCATGAGGTTTCAAAGAAAATGAATTTAAATAATTTTTCTGATAAATAGAACTTATTATGTCCTCTATTTAATGCCACCATCTATTGGAATCATGGTGCCGGTTGTAGCCCCAAATACGTTATCCCTGATCAATTGAAGAACGATGTTGGCCACGTGTTCTGGGAGTACTTCCACGTGAAGCAGATTACCCTTCTTGTATTCATCCGGGGAAATCCCCTTTGCCTTCGCTCTGTTCTCTAGCACTCCTCCTTCCCATATCTTGGATTCCCTGAAAATCTTGTCTGGGTTGATTACGTTGCTTCTTATTCCGTACTTTCCTCCTTCGAGTGCAACGTACCTTGAAAGTTGTGCCGCAAATGCCTTCGAAGTCCCATAAGACATCATACCCTCTCCGGGATTGGTCACATTTTTGGTAATATTGAAGATAAAAGATCCTCCGATTCCCTGTTTTTTCATGATCAGAAAGGCTTCTTTCGTCACCAGGAAAGTTCCTATGGAGTTTATGTTCACGTGTTTCCTCAGGTCATCGAGGGATGTATCCTCAAGCGGGGAAGGTTTCAGAAAACCAGCATTGTTAAAAACGACATCGATTCCTCCAAACTGTCTCACTATCTCCCTGTAAGCCTGCCTGACTGAGTCTTCGCTGGATATATCAAATTTCACGCCAAATGCAGACGGTCCCAGTTCTCTGGAGACTTCAGAAATTTTCTGGTCTATGTCTCCTCCTACTCCTACCATTCCCTCTTCCACAAATCTTGAAAAAGTAACTTTGCCTATGCCACTGGCAGCTCCCGTAACGAGTCCTATATATCCCTCCAGAGTCCCCTTCTTTTTCCTCGCGAGTTTGGCCTCCTGAAAGGGCCAGTACTCCATGTCAAAACACTCTGCATCCGTGATGAACTTGTTCTCCGAAATAGCAGCGGCCGCTGACGCAACCCGGAAGGAATGTATGGCTTCATCCCGCACTATATCGGTTTCCCTCTTGGAAAATGCAGCAGTTACTAAACCGTAACCCTTGATAACAATAACGGATGGGAATGGGTCGTGCATAGTTCTCCCTGCAGCAACGTACTTCTCGAAGTCCGATTTGTAATCTTCTGCAAAACCGTTGATCTCGTCCTGCAGCTTGGAAAGATCCTCTGAATAGAGATAGTTCTTTTTCATTCTAACCAACATGTCTGGCGTTGCAGGACCGAGATTAGCGAACTGTTTGGCTTCCGTACTGAGTGAAAAGCCAACTGCTTCATCCGAATTGTCCCAGGTCAGAATTTTCTTATTTTGCTTGCTTAGCATGCCCCTCAGACTCGGCAGAAATTCGAGGAAAACGTTTTCCTTTTCTTTTTCAAATTTCGTTGTCGGTATTCCCGCCCATTTAGACTCGACGTACTTCTTAGCTTGGTTGACGAGTTTAATGTGCATTTCATAACTCTCTCTGGCAGTGTTCCCCCAGGTGACTAGGCCGTGGTTTCGTAAAATAATTCCTGCAAAATTAGAGATGTCCTTCTTGGAAATCGTTTCCAGGAAAGTTCTAGCGAGTTGAAAACCTGGCTGAACGTATGGTATAACTAGCACCTTTTCTTCGAACACGTTCGAGATTGATGCATCATCCAGTTCTGTATTGGTAAGGGCAACTATGAAATCTGCATGCGAATGGTCCACAAATTTGGAGTTGACGAAGGCATGTATGAAGATCTCGACCGAAGGGAACGACTGACTGGTATCGAGCATACACCCCTTGATGAAAGATGACATATCTTCATCGGTCATGTTTGCGAGTACTCTTGCCTCGTGTAGGTTGTCCAAGTTCACTGCAGTGAAATCTTCGATGTTTACGGTTGCAAGATCAGATCCAGATCCTTTGACAAATAGAGCAGAAACATCCTTGCTCGTCAGACTTCTGACCTTAAGTTTGACGCTCGTATTTCCCCCTCCGTGGAGTACCAAACTATTGTCAGATCCAAGGGATCTGGAGGTAGCGACCCTTTCTTCAAGTAGTTTCTTTTCCTGTTCTGGAATGGTGAACATGATGAATTGAGAATAACTACCTGATAAAATATGTTTATATATTTTCAAGGTACATTTCCAAGTCTATTAACAGGTTTCTTAAGAGACAAAAGATAAATTGGAATTGAAATTACAGTCGCATGGACTCATTCTCCAATAGGGACAAGGACGTTTTTCTGATTTCCTGCGAGAAGATGGTCGATCGAGGAGCTCTCATGTCGCGTTACAGCAGGACGAGGGAGCTGGATATAAGAACCCTATGGGACAAGGAGTTCGCCAATGTATCCGACAGAGGAGAGAAGTTCTACGAGAGGGTCTTTTTGGAGTACGGAGATGAGTCTGTGGCCGAACTTGCTACTGCTCAGGTCGGGATTCAAAATGTGAGTAATGTCCTATCCAAGATCATAGAAGAGAGCAGAATTGGATTGTCATATCTCGAGAAAAGTTCGAGATACGTATCGTACAGGGAAAAGAGGGATGGCAGATACTTGTACCTGAGCCCGCAAGAGGCTGGCATCCCAGAAAGATTCCATCAAAGATACGACGAGTTCAACGATTCACTCTTCGAGTTGTACGAGAAAATCTTTGTGGGAGTCTCGAGTTATATCAAGGAGAACAATTCATTTGAGAACACAAAATTCAACCTTCCGAATGGCAAAGAAGTCAAACTCGGAGATGGAGATCCTTCCGAGGAAGTCCTGAGGAAGGCGTATGAAAGCGCGGTAAGGAGCAGGGCTCTCGATGAAACCAGGTTCATTCTACCCGCATCGACTTTGACGAACATTGGCATTAGCGGGAACGCTCGTGCTTTTTCTCATTTGCTTGAAAGGTTACGAGTTAGCGGACTGAAAGAGGCGGAAAAACTTTACTCGAATCTATTCAAAGAGTTGAAACTGGTCTTTCCAAAGTTGATTGATAACGTTGAAAATCCTCACGGTATAGATAACATAGAATTTCTAAAATCTGTGAAGAATTTTGTTCCAGAAAAAATCATAGCGGATAAGATACCGTTGAATCATGCCGTCAAGTTGGTGCAATCAGAAAATGATGACGTCGTTCTCAGCAAGGTGCTTTCAAGCTATTACTTTGAAAAAACTGATGGGAGTTACGAATCTCTCTATTCTACCTTTTCGTTTCTGGGCGTTTCAAAGAAGAAAGAGATTCTCGACAAGATTGCGTCTTTGAGGAAGAACAGGAGGAACAAACTGGACAGGAGCTTTGAGCACGTCCATTACACGTTCGAAATTGGAACCAATTTTGGCGCCTTCAGAGACCTGCAAAGGCACCGTTCCTTGACCCTACAGAGAAAGAGTTTAAGTGCAGAGCACGGGTTTGATGTACCACCAATAATATCAAAACTTGAGGGTCTATCGAGAGAATACAAAAGAATGATCGATGAGTCAAAGAAACTCTACGAAGACATATATTCGGTTGACAAAAATGCAGCTCAGTATGTTGTGATTTTTGCCCACAAACATCCAACATTAGTGACGATAAGTCTTCGGGAGCTTGTGTATCTGACAGAACTGAGATCTACTCCGCAAGCTCATTTTGATTTGAGAAACATTAGCAGGGAAATGGTCCGTCAGGTAAGAGAAGTGAACCCGTCCCTGGAGGCACTGTTCAAGTTCTTGAACACAAATGAAGAGGAACTTGGAAGGCTCCGCGCTGAGCTGAGGAAAGAAATAAAACTTAAGAAAGCCTGAGTCTGCTCAAGCAGACTCTAGGCAGAGCCACTATATCGGTAAGTTGTTCTATGCTTTATTTTCCGCGAATATGTTTTGGGCTTCCTTGACGGTCGCTTTTTCATGAACGATCGCCCTGATTGCCTTTATCATTGCAACAGGTTTTTCATTTTGCCAGATGTTTCTTCCCATATCCACCCCGACGGCTCCCTCTTGGAGAGCGTTGTAGACGAGGTTGAAAACGTCCGTCTCGGTGTTTAACTTTGGCCCACCGGCAACAACCAGTGGTACTGGCGTTCCATCGGCTACCTTCCTGAAATTCTCGCAGTAGTAAGTCTTCACAACGTGCGCACCTAATTCAGCCGCAAGTCTGCAAGCCAGAGCGAGATACTTTGCATCCCTCTTCTCGAGTTCCTTACCGACTGCGGTTATTGCCATGACCGGCATACCAAAGTCTTCCCCCTGGTTGACCAGTTCTCCGAGATTGATAAGTGACTGTTTCTCGTGTGGTGTCCCAACAAAGATCGACAACGCGACTGCTGAAACGTTGAGTCTCACAGCATCTTCCATGGATGTAGTGATCTCTTCATCGCTCAGGTCCTCTTTGAGAACGCTCGCTCCTCCAGAGACCCTCAGCAGGATCGGAGTATCCCACTTGGGATCGATGGAAGATCTCAGGATACCCCTAGTGACCGCGACGGTGTCTGCGTATGGTAACAGCGGTTCGAGCATTTTCCTTGGATTTTCCAGTTTGTGCGTTGGTCCCATGAAGTATCCGTGGTCGGCTGCGAGCATCACGGATCGTCCAGTGGAAGGCTTTATCATTCTTGAAATTCGGTTACTCATTCCCCAGTCCATTTTTCTTCCCCTTTTTAGCGGCCGCAAATGCCATCTTAGGCTAATAATATTTCTGTAGTAGGGACTGGCCAATCACTAATAGTAGCTCTCTCCGTAGGGTCCTCTTTCAAAGTTGATCAACTTGGCCGGAACGCTATCTATTTTTCCCATGTCCTTGAAGTAAAAGAGCATCCCCATACTTGCTCTTCCCGAGTCAGCTACTCCGCTTATTATGTCCTTCCTTGAGTTCGTTATGTCCCCACCTGCAAATATACCCGGGAAACTCGTCATGTTGTACTGATTTACTATCAGATCACCGGAAGGAGTCACGTTGATCTTCTTCATCATTTCACGTGGAATGAATGAGAAATCTCCCTTCTGACCGGTCGCTTCAATTACGGTGTCGACCTCAACCAAGTATTCTTTGTCCTTGATCGGAACCGGTTCCCTTCGTCCCGTTCCCTTGTCAACCATCTCATTTTTCCAATACTTGATTCCCTTGACTTTTCCATTTTCTCCGACGTACTCGATGGGTGTCACTTCCCAGATGAATTGGACCCTCTCTTCCTCTGCCTCATCGAGTTCTTCATTCGCGTTGCTCGATGGATAACCCGGTCTGTCAGTAACAGCCCTCCTGTACATAACTATGACTTTTTTCGCACCAAGTCTGAAAGAAATTCTCGCTGCATCGAAAGCGGTGAATCCGCCTCCTATTATAGCAACAGATTCTCCGACTTCTATCTTCTTTCCATAATTGACTTGTCCAAGGAAATCCAGGGCATGATATACCCCTTTGAGATCGACTCCAGGCGTGCGGGTCTTTGAGGGCTTCCAGTTTCCAATTGCGATGTAGACTGCATCGTACTTTTGCACAAGTTCGTCAAACTGGACATCCCTTCCTATCTTCGCGTTGTAATGTATTTTGGCCCCGTAAGAAAGAACGTGATCCGTTTCCTTCTCGACAGTATCTCTTGATAGTCTGAAATCGGGGATTCCATGCACCATCATCCCTCCTGGTTTTTCGGTCTGTTCGAAAACATCAACCTGGATTCCATTGATTGAAAGATAAAATGCAGCGGAAAGACCGGAGGGTCCAGCTCCGATAATTGCAACCCTAGGATGACCTCCGAGGTCATTCTGAACAACGTCCAGCATCTCCCTGTAATCGGGGGAATTTTCCGAGATGAATCTCTTAATGTGTCTTGTGGCAACCGGTCCATTGTTGTCATCGAGAAGGCAATTGTCTTCGCAGGGATGCGGACAGACGCTTCCACACACTCCCACAAAAGGAAGTTTCTCGAAATTGATCTTCAGTCCTTCCGCCAGGTTTCCGTTCTTTACCGCTATCTGGAATCCCGGTACGTCGATCCTTGCAGGGCATCCTTCAATACAAAGACCGCATCCAATGCATCTGGATGCTTCGGCAGCAACTTCCTCTATCGTATAAGGTACCAGTGTTTGAACGTCCAGACTCTTAACTCTGTTGTCTGGATCAAAATGTTTTATAGGTACTCTCGAGTAGTTCACACTGTTCAAATAGATCCACCGATTACGACAGTCCTTCCGATAATAAAATGATTATGAGATAGGGTGTCTCTGGACCGATTTACTTTACTCTAGCCTCTCCTGTGGAGTTCAACGAATCTCAAAATATGCTATCACGAGGTTGCGAGTCAAGTGAGATCAGGAAAGCAAATGATAATGGTCTTTCAACTTCCCGCGATTGCCGATAAAATGCGATATTAGATCTCCTTTATCTTAGATGCATATTTTCAAGACTGTGGGCCGCCCGATAGAAGGTCGGATCTATATCCAGGCTCTTCTTGTACATTCTTTCAGCAAGCTTTTCTTTGCCGAGGCTCTCGAATATCTGGCCCTTCACGAAATAGACGTCTGCCTTTTCGGGATTCAGTCTGGAGATTACTCTAAGATCGTCCAGGGCCATCTTAGGGAAACCCATCATAGCGAGAGTTATTGCTCTGTTAAAGTATGAATCTACAGCCCTCTTGTTGCCTGCCTTTCTGAGCATTGCGATCGATTTTGAATAGAGGTCTATGGCCTCTGAGTACAGTGAGTCTTCTACCATTCCATTGGCAATTTCGTAGTACCTCCGTGAGATATTCCCGATCGCTTCTGCTCTGACCTTCTTACTTTCCGGAGAAGAAAACTTCGTTCTCAGCATTTCTATCTGCTTTTCGACCTCGATCTCCTGTCTGTCCCTATCCAGAACACGCTCCATTTTTTCTGCGTTTACCGCCATAGCTAAAGTCGAGTTCTCACCATCTTTCATTAAGGAATTATGATAAATTTGATATTAAAAACTTTTGTATCTTCAAAACACTTTTAGTCACGTTGCGTTTCTAAGATACACTTCAATTTTACTGACCGAAAAGTTTGCCTGAAAGGAGTAGTAAGAGTTAGTTGGTTGACTATTTCTTTCATTGGAAATATTGTGAGCTGGGTAACGTTACTCTTCCCGGATTCGCTTGGTGGAGGGTTTACTAAATTTCTTTGAACAAACTGAGTTTCCTAGAGGACCTATATGCTATCGCGCCTGAACTCAATTCTTCCTTCCTCAAAAGTGAGAGAATATATGTCGTTCACTTCGAACTTTATGCCAAGTGACTCGTATTCCTCGTCAGATAGCCTCAGAATAAGTTTTTGGTTCGGGCGAGATTGGATTCCGACGGTTTGGGATATTCCCCTCATCAGGTCATTCACTAAATCTGGACCAAAAGTGAAACTCTGGACGGGATGGTCCTTTTCGGTGACATATTCATCTAGGTCAATCTCCCGTCCCCTTGTTCTCGTATCTTGATCGTAATATGATGAAATATTTATGACCATAACCTTCTTGCTCAGCATAATTCGTCAACGTAAATTGATATATTATACTGTAGGTGTGCAGAATTCAGTAATCGAACCCGTTTAACTCTTCTCCAGGAGCAGGGCAGCCTGCTCCCTCCTCAAGTCTGAAAACCGCTTGGAAGATTCCTTCACGATTTCATCCCTGCCCGTGTTGTGCAATGCTATCAGTGCATTTCTCGCGAAACCTTCAAACGTGGCCCTCTTGATTGCGCTACCTTTGTAATTGAGGTCGAACGACTCTTTGTCCAAGAATGCAATATCCTCTAGCTTCATCTTATTGGAAAAGACATCATCTTGGACCTGTGGTATGGAAGATTCCTTTGTCTGCCTGTTCCAGGGGCAGACGTCATTGCAAATATCGCACCCAAACAACATGTCGCCCATCCGATCAGAAACCAGTTTAGGGATTGCTCCCCGATTCTCGATGGTGTGATATGAGATGCATAAGTTTGAATCTATTGTTCTATCTTTGTTTATAGCGCTCGTAGGGCAGCTGTCAATGCATCTTGTACACGTACCACAAAGATCAGGGGAAGGAACAAAACTTGAGTCTAAAGATAAATCGCTGATGGATACACCGATGAAGGTATAAGATCCCAACTGCTGATTGATGAGCATAGAATTCTTGCCTACCCATCCAAGAGACGAGATTCTTGCCTGGCCTCTTTCCAAGATGGGTCCGGTATCTACGTAGGATTTATAGCCATTCAAGAACAGCTCGTTTTTGATCATGAACTCGTCTATAATGTCTGGGAAAAATTTGTGATAGTCTTTGAACGATGCATAGGAAGCGATTTTCCCGTACCCTTCTCTCGAAATAGTATGCTTCTTGTAATTCAAAAGAAATACTATCATGGACTTTGAGCCCTCTGCGAGCAGGGAGGTGTCGTTGATCTTTATGACTCTTTCCTCTTTTGAAAGGTAGGACATAGAACCCTGATAACGATTGCCCAACCACCTGGAATAGTTCTCAGTACTCTGTATTCCCGCTCTCAGTGAAGAGAATTTCAGGTCTGGTGGTACGCTGATGTCTTGGTCCAGTATCACGAAATGCGATTATAAAGAAATTCTAAAGGTTAACCATACCTTTAATTCTTTGTCTGCATCTGCGAGTAGTGGAAACTGGAAAAGCGAGTCTGGATGAGATCAAGAGGATCCTTGAGAACAACAGGGGGGTGATGCTGAAGAGCAACATTATCGGATCAGACTTTTCTTTTCTGAAGGCCAATTCATCGAACACCATATTCAAGATAGAACCGATGGTTTTCTACAACTCACTCTCGATAGAGGAAAATGCTCTCCTATCAGTTTTGTTTCCACTGAATGATTTTGTCACATCTGGAACGTGGCCCTCGATCGCAATGTTGAATTTTGAAAAGCCTGCGAAGGCTGGCAAGGATTACTTCGAATACATTGACAGGGTACTGAAGATCCTAGGGAGGAGAAAGATAAGAGTGGCCTCGGGACACACCGGAAGTTACGGGAACCTCGATTATGGAGTAGCCGGTTCCATCGCATTCATAGGATTTGAAGATCCAATTTTCGACTTCAGAAGGATACGCGAAGACGATCTATATTACAGCATCGGAGCACTTGGAAATGAGCTTTCTTATTTCAAAGACAGGGGAAAGGGAACCCACGCTCCGTCCGAACTTTCCATTGAGATCTACATAAGAGAATTCTTGCGTATAAGAAAGAGCGTTCATTATGTTCACGACATTTCTGAGGGAGGTTTAAGCAGGGGTCTCATGGAAGTTGCGAACATCACTCATCACGGATTTGACGTGAGTACAGCGGCCCTTAAAACGGTTGCTTCAAAAGGACTAAGAGACTATGGACGGAAGTTATTTTCTGTTAGCTCATCTGGAGCACTCATCGTCTCCATCTCAAAGACTGATGAGGAGAAATTTGAACGGATGTTGAATAAGAAGTCGTGGCCGTTCTTAAGGATAGAAAAAAAGGATGAGGGAGTGACGCTGGATGGAAAGAGCTACGATCCAAAAGACAGCATAATGGATTTTCTAGAGTAGTTTACCTCTATGGATTTGCAAAAAGCTATCGTCCAAAGGAATATCGATTTATATTAACATTCAATTAACAGAATCGTGAAAATCGACGGTTTTGATCTACTCTTGGCGAGTGATGGCACATTCAAGCTAGATGGGGGAGCAATGTTCGGCACAGTTCCCAAACCTGTGTGGGAAAAATACTTCAGGGCTGACGAGAGGAATAAGATCACGCTGGGTACGAATGTTTTGGTCATAAAGAGCGGGAAAAACACTGCCCTCGTGGACCTGGGTATGGGTGATAAGTTCGACAAGAAGTTGGAGGGCATATACGAGATAGACAGAAGGAAAACTCTTCTGCAGGATTTGAGTGAAAAAGAGATCGAAAGGGAGGCAGTGACACACATATTCATAACACACGGACACCTAGACCACACTGGCTGGGCAACGACTTACAGCCACGACAAAATTGTCCCCACCTTCCCGAACGCAAAATATTACATGCAAGAAGACACGCTCAAAGAGATAAGGGAACCGAACCAGAAGACAAAACCGAACTACAACTATCTGAATTTCGAGAATCTCGATGACCACATCGAGCTTCTAAACGGAGACGAGGAGGTATTCCCGGGCGTGGAACTCATCAAGTCTGGAGGGCACACAAAGGGACATCAGGTAGTTGCCCTAAGAGTGGGGAACAAGACATTCATCTATTTCGGTGACCTGATACCAACCTCGGCACACATCAAGCCTGCCTACGTTATGGCTTATGACCTCTACCCTATGGACACATTCTCAAAAAAGA
>JAKBNO010000112.1 GCA_021831005.1 Thermoplasmata archaeon | reverse complement strand
TGGAGGAAAAACAATCCAAAAAAGTATATTTGAAATAATATCATGCTAAGACAATGCAAGACCAGATAAGGGTAATCACTTCATCTTATTTTAACGAAAACGGGTTACCCGTTATCGAGATCTTTGGAAGAAACGTGGAAGGAGAATCATTCGCGCTTCTGTATAGAAAATTTCTACCTTACTTCTATGTCATTGATCCCACGGAAGACGAACTAAGGAGGCTGAAGTCTGTTGAAGAAATGGTCAGTATCGAAGAGAAGAAACTATGGTACAAGGGGAAGGAGAGGAAGGCCGTCAAGTTCACCGTCAAGTCTCCATGGAGAGTGCCCGAGTTCAGAAGGAATATCTCGGAGATGAATCGGATTCTGGCAGCTGACATACCTTTCCATTTCAGGTTCTTCTATGATTTGGACCTGGGGAGTTGTGTCAAGTTCAGCGGGGAAGAAATCAAGAGCGACAAATTCACAGTTGACCACGTAGTCAATATAGATAGTGTTGAAAAGGTTGGGGACTTTCTGCCCCCACTGAAGGTACTGAGTTTCGACATAGAGAACAGCATTAAGACACAGCAGCTGTACGTGATCGGATACACGTTCAGTTTCAAGGGAAAATACACCGATGGTGCGATATATGGGGAACCCAGAGACATCCTCGATAAATTCATACAGCTAGTAAGGAAAGAGGATCCCGATATCATAACAGGATACAATATAGACGGATACGACCTTCCCTTCTTGGAAAAGCTCGCGGAAAAGGAGAACACATCCATGCATCTCGGGAGGGATAACAGCACGCCACAGAGAATACAGGACCAATTTTGGAGGATTCATGGTCGTGTAGTCGCCGATGCGTGGTGGAATGTGAAGAGGGAAATACACCCAAAACAAGAGTCCCTTGCTTACGTTTCACAGGAGTTGTTGAACGAATCAAAGGGTGACGTCGACAGGCTGAGTATCGACCAGGAATGGCAGAAGGACAAGGACAGGGTGGTCAAATACTGCATCAAAGACTCTCTGTTGGCCCTCAAGATACTCGAGAAAATAGGTGTTATAGAGAAATATGAAAACATGAGCACCGTGTCGATGATTCCGCTCGACGACGTCTTGAACTCGGGCAACTCCACTCTCATAGACTCCCTCGTAATAAGGGAGGCAGACAGGAAGAACATTGCAGTGCCCATGAACAATTTCATGAACCAGAACGCTGACAAGATCGAGGGCGGATACGTTCACTCGATCGAAGCAGGTCTCTACGACATGGTTGCCGTAATGGACTTCAAGAGCATGTATCCCAGCCTGATGATAAAGCACAATATTTGTTTTACAACAATTTCTCCAGATGGGGACGAAATATCACCGAATGGTACCAAGTTTGTTTCTGCAAAAATAAAGAGAGGACTGATACCCGAACTGCTGGAAGGGTTGATGAAAACCAGGGACAATTACAAGGCAATGATGAAGAAGGAAACAGATCCAGACAAGAAAAGGTACCTAGATAACATGCAGAGCCAGGTCAAAATATTGATGAACTCCTTCTACGGTGTATTTGCATCCAGTTTCTATAGGTTTACGGATCAGAATATAGGTTCCAGCATAACTGCGTTCGCAAGGGAAACAATCAAAGGGATAATCGCCGATTTCACCTCAAATGGCATTCAGGTGGTATATGGGGACACCGATTCAATCTTCATAAAGACAGGTAGGGCAACAGTGGACGAGGCGGTTGATCTTTCCAACGGGTTGACGGACGAAGTTTCCAAGAAACTCGGTATCATAATTGAAGTTGAAAGAGTACTCGATCCACTCTTCTCTCACGGTGCAAAGAAGAGGTACGCAGGCAAGATATTGTTTCCTAAGCAGGATTCTGGAAATATAGTAGTTAGGGGTTACGAGATCAGAAGGACTGATTCGTTCGATCTTCAGTCAGAAGCGCTGATGGAAATTTTCAATTTCATACTTGACAGAGACGTCAACGGAGCACTTAGAAGGGCAAAGGAAATTGTTTCAGATGTCAAAAGCGGAAGAGTGGAGACAGACAAACTCGTTATCTCAAGAACAGTCAAGGACTTTGAGTTCTACAAGGCAATGGACTCGCTGGCTAACGTACAGGCAGCCAAGAAGATGATGCAGAAGGGAAGAGAATTTGTCCCAGGTATGAAGGTTTCGTGGGTGGTGGTCGACAGTAGGAGGCGACCACAAGTGGTTGAACCGTACTTACCGAACGTTGCTTTCGATTTCAAACCAGACTACGAATACTATGCGGACAGGGTCGCCCAGACGCTCTCGAGAATAACAGAAGTATTCAACATGGATGAATCTACCCTTAAGTCAACAGAAGTTAGGAAGAAGAGCACGCTGGAGGATTTCTTCTGAACTTCGATACATTTTTTATTCAAGGTGTAAATCTACTATGTGCCCCAGATTCACCACAACGATGAAATCCCTGAAAATCACTCCTACACGACCAAAGTGGAAGAGAAATTGATGGATGGCACAAGTATCGAAGTACTAGACTCATACTTCATCAACGAATTTGTAAAGGTGGATATCAGAAAAGACCTTGGAACTTCAAGGATTTTTTACTCAGTTACCACAGAACTGTTAAAAGAGAGGGAGATTAGAACACTCGAAAAGATGAAAGAGTCTCTCTCCAATGGTTCTGATAACTCGATCAACTTCGGCTCTTTCTCTGAGAGGGAAGAGTACATCAATCAGATCCTGAAGAAGCTACTCTCCGAGGATGGAGCGAATCCCGAAGAAGTTTCTCTTTCCCGTCTGAAATATTTTGCCAAGAGGGATTATCTGGGCTACGGGAAGATTGATGCACTGCTATATGATGGAAATGTGGAAGACATTTCTTGCGACGGAGTGGGCGTTCCTCTCTACGTATATCATAAGAAATACCAGAACCTGCGTACAAACATTGTTTTCGACGGGGCACAGGAATTGAACAATTTCATCGTTTACCTTGCACAGAAGGGGAATAAGCAGATCTCCGTTTCGGACCCAATCCTTGACGCCTCGACTCCAGAGGGGAACAGAATTAACGCAACCTATGGAAACGAAGTTACTGCAAGGGGGGGAACATTCAGCATTCGCATCTTCAATAAAGTTCCATTCTCCCCGGTGGATCTAGTTAAGCTGGGAACGGCAAGTCAAGATCTAATAGCGTACCTCTGGCTCTCTGTCGAAAACGGCAAGAACATAGTTGTCCTAGGGGGCACTGGAGTTGGCAAGACTTCCACTCTAAATGCCATTACACTATTCGTGCCTTCTACATCAAAGATCGTAAGCATCGAAGATACAAGGGAAATCAAGATCCCTCATAAGAACTGGATATCTGCTGTCACGAGAAGCGGAGTTGGAGAAGGAAGATTCGTCATGGGGAAAAATTCTGGAGAAATAGACATGTTTGACCTTCTCGTGAGTGCGCTAAGACAGCGACCAGACTATCTCATAGTCGGTGAAGTAAGGGGGATGGAATCTTACAACCTCTTCCAGGCGATGTCGATGGGACAGACTACCATAACGACGATTCACGCCGAATCCATAGACGACATGATAATGAGACTGGAAAATCACCCACTCAATATTCCAAGAACAATGCTCACATCTATAAACTGTGTCGTCAAGCAATCGATGGTCAGGATCAATGAAGGTGTAGAAAGGAGGATAACGGAGGTATCTGAAGTTGTGAGACTGGATCCAGAGTCGAATGAACTCACATTCAACACCATCTTCAGCTGGGATAAATCCAAGGATATGATTGCGTTCACAGGAGAACCAGAGTTACTGAAGGAAATTGCAGATAAGAGGAATGTAAGCAGCGAAATAGTTAGAGAAGTTTTCAACAAGAGAGGTAAGCTGATCAAGTATCTAGTCGACATGAACATAACAAATTATACTGACATTTGGGAATACCTTAGGAGATATTCCGAGGAGCCTGAAAAAATCTCCAGGGAGCTGAAAGAAGACAAAGATGAAAGGGGGAACTCATCTGTTCAGAGATAATCAGTTGTCCAGTGTTGGACTGGAAAACACCAAGGCTGCAGCTCGTTCCGGGCAATTCAGAAAAGGATTTCTAAAGATTTCAACCAAAATCTTTTCACCCTTTTTTACAAATGATAATTCGGTATTCCTGGATAATGTTCAAACAGAACTTTCCAAGGCAGAGATGGGAGAGTCTTCGAGAACTTACTTCAGCGGCATATTATTCGCGGCATTGATTATTGGACTCATGTTTTCCGGGTCTGCCATTGTTGCTTACCTGGCTAAAGGACCCTATATTCCGTTTACCATATCGATCCCAATTTCCATCGTAGTCGTGATTGGAATCGGGACGTTTTTTCCGAGCTTCAAATCGTCGCAAAGAGGAAAGAAGATAGACGAGAATCTCGGGTCTGCATTCGCGTTCATCTCAGCCATGTCAAGCGCTGACGTACCAATCAATTCAATAATACTAAAGTTGTCAAAAAAGAGAGAATATGGAGAGGTCAGTAGAGAGGCAATGAAGATTGCAACCAGAACTGAACTTCTGGGTC
>JAKBNO010000042.1 GCA_021831005.1 Thermoplasmata archaeon | reverse complement strand
AAGTCTGCCGAGTTTTTCAGGAAAGAAGCAAAATAGAAACCGTGACTATCGCTATCAGCAGTAGAGAAGGATGGAACTTCCTTCTTGAGACCCATCTTTGAGACTAGTGCAAGTCCAGGTCCGGGAGCCTCAGCAAACTTCAGATAAGCAAAGTCGTCCGAAATTTCTTTCGGAATAAACCCAAGCTTGTCCCTGTAAAACTCGGCAGACTTTTTCACATCACTGACGGCGAGTACAAAGGCATTCACGTGATCTATCATTAGTTGCTGTTGTGAACGGCCCCCCATAAGTTTTACTGAACTCCATAAGATAAAGGATTAATCTCCGTTCCCTATAAAGTCCAATGGTCAGTCTATTCGATGGAAAAACTGTCAGTGGTATTGGATTGGGAACCTGGCAGCTTGGGCTCAAAGGATGGGGAGCGGGTTATGAAGCGAAGGAACTTGTGGATGCTCTCCAGACTGGGATCAAGAATGGGCTGAACTTCATAGATACTGCAGAGATATATGGGATGGGAAGATCTGAGACACTGATAGGAGAAGCAACAAGAGACCTGGATAGGAAGGAGTATCTCATCGCAACTAAGCTGGCAGGTTTCAATGCTAGCGAAAGAAGAGTCAAGAAAAGTCTAACCAACAGTCTTGGAAGATTGAAGGTTGACCACATAGACCTCTATCAGGTTCATTGGGAACCTAGTATTTACACTAGCATTCCGGAATTGTTCAAAGCCTTGGAGACGGAGGTGAAGGAAGGTCTGATCGGACATATTGGGGTTTCTAACTTTTCAGCGCAAACCATAGCCAGGGCTAACAATTCCATGAAAGAGACGAGAGTCGAAAGCAACCAGATCAAGTTCAATGTCGTGGAGAGGCCCGATTCTAAGTTACTCGAGTACATGAAGACGAACAACGTAAAGGTGATTGGTTGGAGTCCTCTCGCACAGGGATTTCTGAGCGGGAAATACTCTCAGGACAGAAAGCCATCTGGAGGGGTCAGAAGGATCAACAAGATATTTTCAGCATCAAATTTCGACAAGTATGCTGGAGTTCTCTCGGTGTTTAGGAGATTATCCGAAGAGAAAAAAGCTAGCATAGTCCAGCTGATCCTTGCCTATGAAAAACATCTCGGCATACTCCCTATACCTGGATTCAAAAATAGCGAACAAGTTAAAGAAATAGTTTCAGCCAATTCTCTTGAACTATCAACACGGGAGATTTCTTCAATTGAGGTTTCTTTGCAGGAGAATGCCCCATTAGAAACTTCAATAGGTTTCTACCCTAGGTTACTTCCGAATTTTCTCGCAAGATTGGGGTTCCTGTTCATTTAGAATAGACAATTGTCGAATCTTAATGTCGGCAAAGGCTAAATATGTGACGAAATTGAAGGCTGATTATAATGAGTTCTATAGTATCCTATGGATCATATATACCTAGGTTCAGGATAAGGACTGAGGAGATCGCTAAGGAGTGGGGTGAGAACCCTGAAAACATAAAGAGTGGTCTTTTTATACATAGCAAATCTGTTCCGGGACCGGACGAAGACGTCTTGACGATTTCAGCTGAAGCGGCAAAGAACGCACTTCGGAGAACGGACCTTGACAAGAGTAAGATAGGGGCAATATACGTTGGTTCCGAGAGTCATCCATATGCAGTCAAACCAACTTCCTCAATCCTGGTGGAAGCGTTGGGGCTTACCTATGACATCCATTCTGCAGATTATGAATTCGCGTGCAAGGCAGGAACTGCTGCAATGCAAAATGTAATGGCAATGGTTGACAGCGGTCAGATAGAAAATGGGATGGCAATAGGTGCGGATACTTCCCAGGGAGCGCCAGGCGATGCTCTTGAATATTCTGCATCCGCAGGAGGAACTGCTATACTGATTGGAAAGAATGGTTTCGCCGACTTTAATGCAACTCTCTCATTTACCACAGATACTCCGGACTTCTGGAGGAGAGAGGGGGAAAAGTATCCAAGCCATGGTGGGAGATTTACGGGAGAACCAGCATACTTCAAGCACGTCTTGACCGGCGCTAAGAAAATGATGGATAAAATGGGAACGAAGCCGGAAGACTATGACTATGCCATCTTCCATCAACCGAATGGAAAGTTCCCAACTCGGGCAGCAAAAATGCTGGGATTCAATGACGAGCAGGTCAAGGATGGCCTTCTCACTCCTTACATCGGCAACACTTATTCGAGTTCGATGATCATTGGTTTATCCGCAGTCCTCGACAAAGCAGAGAGTGGGGACAGGATTCTAGGAGTTGCATTTGGTAGCGGAGCGGGATCTGACGTCTTTGATATGACAGTCAACGATAGAGTCAAATCCCTAAAGCGGGAGAGAGCGAAAGGCGTTATGGAGCAGGTCAACAATCCAATATGGATCGACTATGCCACTTACGTGAAATACAGAGGAAAGATAATTATGAGGGGAGCGTGAAATAATGAGAGACGTCTATATTCTGGGGGTCGGCACCACAAAGTTTGGAGAGTTATGGGATCTTAGCCTGAGAGAGCTTGCCTCTGAAGCCGGACTGAAGGCCATCATGGATGCTGGAATTTATGCAGAGGACGTTGACGCCCTATATGGTGCAAATACCAGCGGTGGCCAGTTTGTCGACCAGGAACAGATAGCCGCACTCATTGCAGATTATTCTGGAATCACAGAGCTCAACATTCCTTCAATAAGAATAGAGGCAGGTTCTGCCAGCGGAGGGGCTGCCCTAATGCAGGCATATCTAGCCGTGAAATCTGGTCAGTACAGTACGGTAGTAGTAGGCGGTGTGGAGAAGATGACAGATGTTCCTTCGGAGGTAGCTACCGAGATCATAGGAGGTTCACTGGATGCTGAGTGGGAGACGTTCTTCGGTGCGACAGAGTGTTCAATTGCAGCAATGATTGCGAGAAGACACGAATTCGAGGGAAAGGCTAAAAGGGAGAACTATGCCATGCTCCCAGTCATTTCGCACAAGCACGCTTCAATGAACGACACTTCCCATTTCAAGAATGTAATAAAGATAGAAGATGTCATAAACGCATCTCCTGTTGCCGAGCCACTGACTGTTTTCGACAACGCCCCCATTAGCGATGGAGCTTCTGCGTTGGTCATTTCTGCAGATCTAAAGAAAATCAACAACGCTTCTCATCCGATCAAGATTAAGTCCAGTTCCGCAGCAAACGATTTTCTCTCTCTTCATGACAGGAAGAGCGTAGATTCATTTAGGGCAGTAAAGAAGAGCTCTGACTCTGCCTTGAGTCTTGCGGGACTCGATATAGGAAAGATAGATGCTCTCGAGATACACGATTCCTACAGCATAGCTGCCCTGATACAGTTGGAGGAGATTCTTGGGAAGGATGCGGTTAAGATGACCGAGGGAAATGATTTCTATTTCAATTCGTCGAAGCCGTTGAACGTTTCTGGAGGCCTCAAAGCACACGGAAACCCTCTCGGAACTAGCGGCCTCTACCAGGCGGTTGAAGCCACCGTTCAGCTGAGAGGAAAGGCTGGGCAGAGACAGGTCAAGGACCCGAGGAATTTCCTAATACACAACATGGGTGGTCTCGGGACTACTTCAGTGTCAACAGTTATAGGAGTGGATTAAAATGAGCGAAGTTCCTAGATTCTGGAGAGAGTCGAGACATAGGTATAGGCTGGTCGGGACCAGATGCACGAACTGCGATACTCTCTATTTTCCTCCGAGGGTAATTTGCCCTACTTGCAGGAGAGAGTCTGTGGGAAAGATGAAGGAAGAAGAGATGTCCGGAGCAGGAGAAATTTATTCCTTCACCGTAGTTCACGATGGACTTGAGCAATTCAAGATGCAAATTCCATACGTGATGGCGTTGGTCAAGATGAAGGAGGGACCTTTCTTAACAGCACAGATCGTCGACTGTTCTCCTGAAGAGGTTAAGATTGGAACCAAGGTAACAGCTACCCTCAGGAAGGTCAGATCAGAAGGAAAAGCAGGAATCATCCAGTACGGTTACAAGTTCACCATCTGCCCGTGAGCTGACTGTTCGCATATCCCCAAAATTTGCCAGCGAAGCAACGGTTCTAGGATCCTAGAACCTGGCACCTTTTTTTGAATTTAAGATTTGACAGTGACCACTGTCACTACAAAGTAAAGTGTTTTTCCTGCAAGATACGAGTTTCCGTTGAGGTAGTAGTAGCCGCCAGAAACTTCACTGATGTATGCGCTTGAGCTAAGTATAGTGCCATTGACCACGTCAGTGTAGTAGTTGATCATTGTGTTGTTCCCGCTTCCGGTAAAATTCTGGGCAACTATGCTAAATCCCGTGGCTTTAACGTAAGGATAGTATTGGCCACCGGCTGCCGGTTCATTTTCTATCTCAACATACCATCCGTTGTAACTCATGACATAAACATTCCAACCATAAGTTGGACTCCTCAGTGTTTCTCCTGCTACTGGAGAGACCCCGAATTCTGTTGTAAAGGAGGTTGTGTTCATGAGCTGGTAAGCCGCTACGCTACCATTGATTGCTTGTTTGTGGATTTTGCTCGTATTTTCTAGCCCATAACCTTGGGAAGGGATGACGGTTATCATGCTTGTCTGCCCCTTTGCCATTCCAACGAGCCCCTTGTCAAATCCCGGTACCAACGAGCCGGAACCAACTGTATCATTGAGGGTCTTGAATGGTGGATGATAGGTGAAATCTGCAGCTTTCAGGTACGTCGAGTTGTTGTTTGCCACACTTGCAATATTGGTATCGAAAATGAGCGGATTTCCATCTATGACAATGTACCCGTAATACCAGAGCGTCACGTTATCTCCGTTCTTGACCACGCTAAGCTTGGGCTGAACGTAATGATACGCCCCGTATGAAGCAACTGGGACTATTATCACCAGCGCTATCAACAGTATTATCAAGGTCCTGAACTGCATTCACCCTGCAACAATAACAGAGATAAAAAACTACTCTTTTCTGTAGTTCATTTCTGTTTCAGCGACACAAAGCATATCTTTTTAGGGGTGTTTCAGGCCGATGGAGAGGAAGGTAGCTTTTAGTGGGTTAATCTTTGTGGCGGTGGTGTGGGGGTCTACCTTTCCTATCATAGCTACTTCGCTGAAATTTATCGACCCGATGTCTTTTCTCCTATTCAGGTTCATTATCGCTTCGCTTGTACTATTCCCCTTCATTTACAAGAGGATTAACAAAAGAGATGCAATCTTAGGTTCTCTGGTCGGAATTCCGCTATTTCTGGGGTATGTCACCCAGACCTATGGTCTGGAATACACATCTCCATCGATGTCCGGGTTGATAACTGGCATCTATATCATCCTCACCCCGATCCTTTCTATTTTCATACTCAAGAACGGGGTAGACATGGTCAAGATCTACCTGACGGTGGCTGCATTCGTCGGGATGGTCCTGATGTCAGTGACCTCTACGTCAGGTCAGATACTTGGCAACGTATTGACCGTGGGAACGGCAATCTTTTATGCCCTACAAATGGTGCTCACGGAAAAGTATCTCGTAAAGGGAGATCCAATGGTGTTCACCTTCTTTCAACTCGTGGTTGTGGCTGTGTTGAGTTTGGTGGTGAGCCCAGAGTCGGTACTGAAAGTAGGAGTCTTGACGAACAGTTACGTTCTGTTCTCCATCCTCTTCAATGCGATACTGGGTACAACGCTGGCTATATGGATACTGAGCCTCTCCATCAAGAGCATAAGTGCATATTTAACTGCCTTGATTCTGATTATTGAACCGGTATCGGCCGTGGCAGTCTCGACCATATTCTTCCATTATCCGGTCACATCTCTCATGTTGTTAGGTGGAGTAATCATACTCGTATCCATGTTACTGGCGATAAATAGAGAAAACAAAAAGAAAACCGAGATTATTAATGATAGTCTGGTCTAGCCTGGATTCACAGTTTGGAGTATTCAACCGCCCTTCTCCAGAGAACCTTTCTGAGATGCGGTAGACCCTGAAACCGATCGACGGTGAAACCATCTGCAAATCTTGGTATTCTGGACATCCTGACGTATAGCGTTCCCACATCTCGAGCTTTGGTCTGTGCACGGGTCAGTATTGCAGGAATGTCATCCTTTGCTCTAAGAAGTACGTCCAAAATTTCATCGTCAGGATTCTCTGCCAGGAGCAGAGATTTCAGGAACTCGGAATCTGGGACCCCCCTCTTGAGGATTATAGAAGTCTCAAGATCCTGCAAGTAAGTAAGGATCTTCTTGTAATTGTCTATCCACTGAGGATCCTTCAACAAGAGCAATCCGACATCTGACATAACTGAAGACAAGGCAGTGAAAAATGTCTCAACCTCTGAATCATACTCTTCATTTGTGTTTGAGATTACGCACTCAAACTTAGGGAATCCTGATGCTTTTTCCATAGACGCTGTACGAAATTTAGCACCTAATCTTATCGGTGATTGCCAGATTAGAAGATGGTTAAAAGGAATAAAAAATGGAAACTAGGACTGCAGTTTCACTTCGATGTTTATGCCATCGGGTAGCTGGATCCTCATTACTTGCCTGATCGTTCTCTCGTCTGCATCAATGTAGATCAGCCTCCTGTGGACCCTCATTTCCCATCTGTCCCAGGTGGCGGTTCCAGCCCCATTTGGGGCTTTCCTTATTGGCACCAAGAGTCTTTTCGTTAGCAGTGGAATTGGACCCTTCATCTCCACGCCTGTCCTGCCGGCTAATCGCCGAATTTCAGTGCAAACGTTATCGACTTTTTTAACATCGGTTCCAGATAGCGATATTTTCATTCGGTAGGAAGGCATTTAGATTCACTACTGCGTTTTCTTTTCCAGATCGATGCACTGACCTGCTGCGACCGTTTGTCCCATATCTCTTACTGCAAACCTTGCCATTTGAGGGAATTCAGACATTTTCTCAATGACCATTGGCTTTGCCGGAATGATTTTGACGATAGCCGCATCTCCAGTCTGGATGTGCTGGGGATGGTCCTCCTTCGTTGTTCCCTGCCTTGGGTCGATGGTCCTTATGATTTCTGTAATTGTACAAGCGACCTGCGCAGTATGTGTGTGGAATACTGGAGTATACCCTGCAGCGATAATGGATGGGTGGTTCAGGACCACGATCTGTCCGGTGAAGCTTGCGACCACAGTTGGTGGACTCGATACGAGACCAGCGACATCTCCCCTTCTGATATCCGTCTTCGCTATTCCCCTTACGTTGAATCCAACGTTGTCTCCCGGTTCCGCCTGCTGTATCTGTTCGTGATGTTCCTCAATGGACTTCACTTCTCCCACTTTGTGGGATGGTTCG
This sequence comes from Thermoplasmata archaeon, assembly GCA_021831005.1. GTDB lineage: Archaea > Thermoplasmatota > Thermoplasmata > Thermoplasmatales. The sequence goes on along the minus strand of JAKBNO010000042.1, from coordinate 10,652 downwards.
AAAATGATGTTGTCCCCGATCTTCATGACGCCCGTTTCAACTCTGCCAACCGGGACCGTTCCTATTCCGGTGATGGAATAGACGTCCTGGACTGGAAGCCTCAGGGGTTTGTCTGTTGGTTTTGGTGGAATTGTAAGCTGATTCAGCATGTCGAGTACAGTCGGTCCAGTCCACCATGGAAGGTTTGGACTCTTCTTAATGATGTTGTCTCCCTTGTATCCCGATGTTGGGACAACTGGGACGTTCTTGTATCCTACTGAAAGAAGAAGCTGCTCAATCTGTTTCTTTACTTCTTCAAATCTCTTTTGGGAATACGGTGGCTGGGTTGCGTCCATCTTGTTAACGAGAACGATCAACTGCGGGACACCCAGAGTCCTTGCGAGGAAAACGTGTTCCCTCGTCTGTGCCATGACTCCTTCTCCGTCCCTTGCGGAAACGACTAGAAGTGCGGCGTCCGCCTGGCTCGTTCCAGTAATCATGTTCTTGACGAAGTCCCTGTGACCAGGGGCATCGATGAGTGTGAAATAGAACTTGTCTGTTTCGAATTTCCTGTGTGCAACATCTATTGTGACACCCCTCTCTCTTTCTTCCTTCAGCCTATCCATAACCCACGCGAATTCAAAAGTTGCCTTTCCTTTCTCTTCAGCTTCCTTCTTGTATTCCTCTATAATGTGAGCTGGGATTTCTCCGTGCTCGAACAGAAGTCTTCCTACTGTCGTTGATTTACCATGATCCACGTGACCAATGGTTACGAGATTCAGATGTGGTTTTTGCGTAGCCATACTATTGTGCCTCCATATTTGTACCTAGCTACCGCCTATTTTATTGCCATATAAATCCTTTTTTGTCACATTTTGGTTTGTCGGTTCTAGACCATGCGTATTCCATAAGTGATTGACCTCACACTCGAAGACCATCACCCGAAGAAATAAATATAGACTGCAGTAAGGGCGAGGGCAACTACCACGACTTTGTCAACTGTGGTTGGTTTGAGTTTGGACAGACTCTTGGCTAGTCCAGCCGTGACTACTGCCACTACAGCAATGAGCGCCAATACGCTTACAACGATGAATGTCACCCCAACCGCAGTTACTTCCCCAGTCCCGAGAGGATACGAAGCTATGATTATCGGAAGAAGTACCGGATCTGGAAGAATACTTACAACCAGTGAGGTGTTTTCTACATTACTTGACCCCTTGCTTTCTCTCATTACATTAATGAGGATGTATATCGCGACCGCTGCGAGCACAATTATTGAAACTTCCTTAAGTGCATTGAGTCCGAAGAAACTCAACCCCAGAAATAGCACTACCAATGAAAGTATCACGGAAGTGGACCCGTGTAGAGCCCCCAAAACCGCAGAGATTTCTAGTACTCTGCCCTTCCCGTATTTTCTCTTGAGTGACAAGGCAGTCAGGGGGAGCCAGTGGTCAGGAGCGATCATATGAAGTGAGGCTACCACAACTGAAATTGCAACAAATACCAGCGGGGAGTACATTCAAGCGAGATGATGCCCAGATATTAAAATTTCTTTTTCATCAGAAGCAGACCGCCAACCTTAAGAAAAAGATTATGAGCTGGAGGTGAAAATATCTCCAGTCGTTCCAATAGATGAATTCAGAGGTCTGCGTAGTACCTTGCATCGTAGGGCTCAGCCTTGAGTCCCTTCCTCTCCCTGATCTTCCCGACGACCGTCATCTGGAGGTCCCTCGGGACGGTCTGATGACCGTGATTTTCGGTTGACCAGAGAACCCTTCCGCCGGTGGCACCTCTTATCGCTGATGCAAAACCGAACATTTCAGGTACGGGAACCATTGCAGTGATCTTCGACTGCTCTCCTTCCTGTTCCATTTCTGTGATTAATCCCCTTCTCTGCTGGAATTCCCTTGTAACGGATCCAGACTCTTCGAGCGGTGTATCCACGAAAACCTTCTGTACCGGTTCTAGAAGTATTCTGTTTGCGAGACACATTGCGCCGTAGATTGCGTTTCTTACTGCGGGTATAACCTGGGCAGGTCCCCTGTGAATGCTATCTTCGTGCAACTTTGCATCCACCAGCATGACCTTCACTCCGTAAACCCTCTCTGCAGCCAACGGTCCCCTGTCCATTGCCTCAACAAAGGACTCTTTTACGAGTTCCATCGTCTCACTTAGGTACTGGATTCCTTTGGTCAGATCGAGCAGAACGTTAGGACCGTGAACTGCTTCGATTCCCTTCGCTTCGTCCCTATTCATTCCGAGTTCTTGGAGCAATGCCATAACGGCCTTCTTGTCCTTGATCCTCTCGGCCTGTACGATGTCCCCTTTTAGTATCGCCTCGGTGATGGACTTCTCTAGTGGTTCTACCTCGACGTAGAATTTGTTGTGCTTGTTGGGGGACTTCCCTTCAAAAGGTCCTCCCTTTGCCTGTACGGTTTCCCTGTAGACCACTATCGGGTCTGACGTTTCCACCTCAACCTTGTGCTCATTCTTTATCCTGTAGAGAGTGACATCGAGATGTAGTTCTCCCATTCCTGACATCAGGTGTTCACCCGTCTCCTGATTGATTTCGACTTCTATGCTTGGGTCCGCTTTTGCTATCGTTCTCAGGACCTCTATCAGCCTCGGCAGGTCCTTTGTGTGTTTTGCTTCAATTGCGACCGTCACCACAGGCTCTGAATAGTGGATCATTGGCTCAAATACTTCCAAGTCGCTCAGGCTGGAAACGGTCGATCCTGCTATTGCATCCTTCAGGCCAACCACCGCCGGGATATTACCGGCGTCCATCTCGTCGATGGAAATCCTGTCTGGTCCTACCATCATGGCCAGCTGTTGAACCTTGTATCTCCTGTCTCCCGCCCCCGAGATAAACAGCTCTACTCCCTTTATCAGTTTACCGCTGAACAGTCTTCCGACAGCGACTTCACCTGCATGCTCATCAACGATTATCTTTGTTATCATCATCATGACGGGACCGTCGGTGTCGCAAGTTGTCATAGCCTTCCCTACGTTCGAAGTTATATCCCCCTTCCAGATCTGTGGAATTCTGTAGACCTGGGCCACTTTTGGAGATGGAAGGTGGTGAACCACGGCATCCAGTAGCACCTTGTGCAAGGGACTCTTCTTTGCGAGAGTCTTCTGATCTCCAGACGAAAGATATTGGTAAACTTCCTTGAAACCAACGGATGATTTTGGAGTGTATTTCGTTGAGACTGCCCAGTTGTTGAATGCAGAACCAAAAATGACTGACCCATTTTCAACATTGACTTGCCAAGTTTCCTTGAATTCCTCAGGTGCGTATCTCTTCAGCAGCCTGTTGACTTCAGTAATTATCTTCACGAATCTCTTCAGCATGTCTTCTGGACCGAGTTTCAGTTCGTTGATCAGTCGGTCTACCTTGTTTATGAAGAGTATAGGTTTAACTCTCTCCCTGAGCGCCTGACGGATGACCGTTTCTGTCTGAGGCATTGGTCCCTCTACTGAGTCCACCACTATGACTGCCCCATCAACTGCCCTCATTGCTCTAGTGACGTCTCCGCCGAAGTCCACGTGTCCTGGTGTGTCTATTAGGTTCACAAGATATGTAACTCCCTCAACCTCGTGAACCATCGATGCTGAAGCCGCATTTATTGTGATTCCCCTTGCCTGCTCCTGTTCATCATAATCGAGGACTAGCTGCTTTCCTGCAAGTTCCTCGCTCATCATTCCGGCACCCGCAATAAGATTATCCGAAAGAGTGGTCTTGCCGTGATCTATGTGGGCGGCTATGCCTATGTTTCTGATCCTGGTTATATCCTTCATTATTTCAGAAGCTTTCTGAATGTTGTCCTCTTTTCTTCCCATTTAGAATCACCTAGCTGAGGATGCTTGTCTTTCCTTGTCGTCCTTTTCCTTTATTGAGTAGCAATTTGGGTCGTTCTTGGCTGCAGCGATAATCTCGTCTGCAAGCGCATCCTTCATGTTTTTCCTGGACTTGGTTGCGGTCTTTCTAGCACCAAAAGAAATGTTCCTGATGGCTAGATCCAGTCTTCTTGAAGAGCTTGTATCCACTGACTTTGGCACGGCGATACCGCCGTACTTCAATCTCGTGATCTCTTCCCTTGGACCAGCATTCTGTATGGCATTAACGTATACCTGGACTGGGTTCTCTTTGGTCTTTTTCTCAACCGTTTCGAAAGCCTGTTTGACCGTCCTGTATGCGCTCTGCTTCTTCCCGGTCCACCTGATTGTCCTCATCAGATTGTTAATCAGTCTCTCTACCACGTTCATCTGAGCCTTGCCCATGAACTTATTAGCGTGTTTCCCACCGCTGTGAAGAGTTGCCGTTGGTTTTAACGAGATGTACTTGGAAAGTCCAGGGTCCACGATGGAAATGCCCTCAGTTTCCCACTTTTCAAAAACAAGAATACCTGCCATTTATTTCACCTGACCGGCTTCTCCTTTCTTCCCTTCACAAGCTCTTTGAGGGAGACGTTGTTCACCTTGATCACCTTGTATCTCACACCCGGGATATCACCTTTCGATCTTCCCATTCTTCCTCCGATACCTTCCACGACAACTTCGTCGTGCTCATCGATGAAGTTGATTGCTCCATCTCCTGGTGCGAATGCAGTGAGCTGTCTTCCGTTCTTGATGAGCTGTATCTTGACACACTTCCTGATCCCAGAATTAGGCTGCTTCGCTTCAATCCCCACTTTTTCTATAACGATTCCTCTTGCCTGAGGTGCACCCTCTAAGGGGTCGCTCTTAATCTTTAACCTCAGTACTCTTCTCTTGTAATCTCTGTCCGACCATCGTAATTTGTCCCTGTTGACTCTAACTTGTTTTCCAGCCATTAGTCCGTTAGGCAATTATTTCACCTCAAGGCGCTCATCAAAATGGAGACGCCATATATATGTATTATGCATATTAGAGACCTGTTCCAAAATGGTCAGGGGGGATGGAAATCTGCGAATGAATTTCCTGATGCAAAGTCCGGACTGAGCCAAGAGTCAGAATTTTTTGACGTCCTATGGTAAGGATTCTCAGAGTAGGGAAATCACTTTTGGATAGAACACTTCCTCTTCCTGCTTGTGATGCCCTGCAAGCTCTTCCTTCAGAGTGTTCAGATTGTTTTCCGTTTCTGTCCAACCCGTGTAGGTAGACTCGACTGACTGTTCCACTAGCTTCATTATCTTCGTGTGTTCTTGAAGTATCTTGATATAAGGTTCAGATGCTTCCTTCCCGAGCTTGTCGAGAAGCAACTTTAACAGAACTGCTTCCTCATCAATGATGTGCTGGGAAAGTGTTTCTCTGACATCAGCAATTACTGGGAAGGCCCCGCTCAAGTTACCTGTCTTGTATGTTATAATAGCATCATCTATGATGGCTGGAAGGGTGGCGTGTTCCTCCTTAAGCTTCTCTATCAGTTCGTTTACAGGAAGTTCCCTTGGTTTCATGCTTGGTTAAGCTGACTTATCATTTAATCTTTTCAAAGATTTCTTTTCATCGAATGAACCAGTAGGTCAGTACTTCAGACTATTTTGCTGCCACACGTTCTATGAGCTTGTCTTCAAAGAATACAGATTTTTGTTTACTGGACAAAATTTGGTTCGTCATAATATTTAAATACAACTGAATCAATTTAATTTATGTCAGAAAATCTGCATCTTAAGAAAGAGCTCTCATTTTATGATCTGATAATACTCGGTATTGTAGGTGCTGTTGGAACCGGTATTCTTTTTTCTAGTTCGGCGATGACTGCGATAGCCGGGCCCGCTAGTTTGCTGTCCTGGTTGCTCGGAGGAATTTTTTACCTCTTCATTGGGTTCACTTTCGTGGAACTGTCAGCGACGTATCCGGAAGCGGGCGGCCCCTCCAGGTACGCACTCTATACCCACGGATGGTTAACGAATCTGATAAACTCTTTTGCGGATCTCATCTGGTATCTTTTTATTGCACCCATCGAGGCCTTTGCAATCGTCTACGGTCTCACCATTTTCTATCCGGGCCTTGTTACTGCTAGCGGCTTCCCTACCATAGCGGGGGCAGCGCTTGCAGTTCTACTCTTGCTGATAATGATCCCGTTCAATTACCTTGGCACGAGGGTCTTTGGGAAATCAACATTTTACTTAGGAATTGCGAAACTGATCTTCTACCTGGCAGTAGCATTTGGACTTGCTGCAGTGGTATTTCATACTGTCAATTTTACCATATACGGAGGCATAGCTCCTTTTGGAGCTGCTGGAATTTTTGCAGCTACGCCCTTTGCGATGTTCGCATTTGGGGGCATCAGGATTTTGCCAGATTACGCAGAAGAGACCAAGAATTACAAGAAATTGCCTCTGGCAATAATAATTGTAGTGATCGGTCAGCTCCTGATCTACCTCTTATTTGATTTTGTATTCGTAAGCGGAATAGACTGGAGCAAGCTTGGACTTACGCCTGGGAAGTGGGCTAGTGTTTCCACAATTGCTGGAAATCCATTCATTACAATGTCTCACAGCTACAATGCTCCATTTCTGTTTATTCTCACTCTCATAGTTGGAATAATCGGACCATTTGTTGTTGGCTATGTGTACCTCGGAGGAGGATCAAGGGTAATATATGCAATGGGCAGAACACAAATAATGCCACAGATTACCAAATTTCTGCACAAGAAATTTATAATTCCTTACTGGGCGATAATCGTAATGGCTGCCGTTGGGGCGTTCCTTGCTTTCCTGGCTGCGCCACTTCCGAACATTTACACCCTGATAGAAGATGCTGTCGTAGCTGGATATCTGGGTTTCTCTGTAAACCCCGTTGCATTGATGGTCACCAGAAGGCAGGGTCAGACTAAATGGAAGATGCCCGGAGGCAATATACTCGCTCCGATTGGGTTTGCGGCTGCAGCATTGATAATTTTCTGGAGTGGCTGGATAACAGTCTATTACGCAGTCCTGATCCTCACTGCTGCCGTAATACTGTTCGGTCTTATACTACCAGCAATCAGGGGCACATGGAGAAGGGACCTCAAGCATGTACCGAATTCTTTGTGGTACATTTTCTATATCGTCTTCCTTCTCGTCATGACGTACATAGGAAGTGACGGGGCTCTGAACCTTGTATCGTTTTACGATGCAACCGCCATCACTGTCGTAGTATCGCTAGCTGTATTCTTCCCTCTGGGAGTCTTGTCTGGGCTTAAGACAAAGTTGGATGTCCCTGAATACAGAGCTGACCTCCAGACGTATTCGGGAGCTACTAAGTAAGCCACTAAGAAATGCTAGTAATCAACGATTCCGACATACCAGACTATCTGGACTACAGGGTACTCTCTGGAGAGCTGAGGCCACCAGTTTGTGGGGCTGAGTCGTGGGACCTCTAAGGTGCTTCACCGGAACAGGCTGGAAACGAGTCATGGGATACTGGACGTGATGGGCGGAATAGATGAGGAGTACCAGATAGGAGCAGTAAAGCAGTATTTCTTTGGTCGGCAGATTGATTTTCTTATTTCGTTGTTTTCAACGAAGAATTCCGAGATACTCGCGATCTTTCCGGGCTGGAAGGTGACACGGATCAGGACCGCAGCTGCATCCGCCCTTGCAACCGATATACTCTCGAGGGCCGATTCTAGAGTTCTTGGTTGCATAGGTGCAGGATACCAGGCGATAGAGCAAATAAGAGCGATCTCTCAGATCAGAAACATAAAGAGACTCTTGGTCAGCGACATAAACGCAGAGAGGTTACGGCACTTCAAGACAATGATGGAGGAAGAACTTGGTATTGAAATTGAGACCTCAGGAAGTGTGAATAAAGACTTCAAGAATGTGAACATAATATTGACCGCCACTACGTCTGTCTATCCTGTGATAAGTGACGAGTTCATAGGCAACAACTGCTACATCAATTCGATCGGAAGTTACACCCCGGATATGAGAGAAACGGAGCTATCTACGATATGTAAGTCCAGAATAGTGGCTGTGGACTCTATAGAAGAGACCTCGAGGAGCGCAGGGGAAATAATAGCCGCCCTCTCTTCTGGATGCATAAGAAGGACGGAAATCAATGAACTTACGGACCTTGTTTCTGGAAGTATAAAGAGGAGAGTTGATTCGAAGAGTGAGAACAGCTACTTCAAATCTATCGGAGTTGGGATCGAAGATCTTGCGATAGCTCGGTTTCTCTACTCCAGCTTGTCTGGTAAAGACTGACGGACCATCAATATATCGTACCTATCTCTGAATACCTCGAAGTCAACATTTTCCCATTTCTGAATCTGTCAGGGCTGAAATTTCTCCAGTCGAATGTCGATTTCTCTGGTTCAACGTCCGTGACCATCTCCGAAGTGATTAGACCGTATGCGGGAGAAAGCTTGAATCCGTGACCGCTCAGACCTGCGCACACATAGACTCCTTCAAATCCGAGATAGTCCAAGGAAGATATTATTGCCTGTCCATCTGGAGTCATATCATAGAGACCAGTTATGGACGAAACGACTGTTGCCTCTCCCATTCCCGGTATCCTGTTGATGAGCCGACCGACATAATCCACCGTGTAATCGTTATCTGCCGTTTCTGGTAGAATTTCGTCTATGTTTACGGGTCTCTTGTCTATCTCCGGATCCAGACTGCCCAGAGCAAAAAGGGTCAAGCCCTCCGGTTTATAGTACGCGAGATTGGGTGGATCCCAAAGTATAGGTTTTTCCCCTTGGAGCACAGGTGGTCTCTTCAGGTATAACACGGTGTGCAAGGAAGCTGTGATCGGTAAAAGCTTACCCCCAGAAACGCCAGACCACTCAAGCAACCTGTTGGTCCATACGTTTGTTGCAAGTATGACCTTCCTGCCCGTGATCGTAGAACCGTCCCCCAGCAAGAGTCTAACCGAACCCTTCTCTGACTCTATCCTCTTTACTTCCCTTCCAACCATTTGGACCACCCCAGAGTCTCTGGAGGATTCTGCGTATGAATTTGAAACGGCCACTGGATCTGCATAACCGCTAAGTGGCTCGTAGACTACATAGTCATATCCATCTAGAGAGATCCCTGGAAATTGCTTTACTATATCGGTTACGGAACGTTCTTCCTCCCTTATTCCGAGCTTCCTAAGCATCTCCACATTTTCTCTCGCTACTTCCTTGTACTTCTCAGGAAATGGAAAGAACATTCCTGGTTGATGAAGACCTGAAAAGCCTATGGAATCGAAGTTGGAAATTGCGTCGAAAGAGTATTTTCCCATTGCTGCGATGAGCTCATTGCTGTAATGAGTCCTTATGAGGGCGCTAGACCTGGCAGTGTTTCCCGTAGCAATTCCCTTCGCGTCAATCAGGAGTACTCTCTTCCCGTATCTCCTGAGGTAGTATGAAATACTGGTTCCCGTGCTTCCTGCTCCTACTATTATAAAATCGAAGTCGGGGTCCATAATGTGCTATCGAGAATCGATACTATAATTTACCCTTCCGTTGACTTCTGCGAGTTGTCCGCTTCTCCGGTTCTTTCCGCAAGGTAATACTTGCTATTGAATCTGAAAATGTATATTGTCTTCGTCCCTTCAAGTCCTTTCCCGATGTTCCTTCTCTCTTCATAATATTGTGAAGGGTCTATTGAAAACCTCAACACTACATTTCCAGCTCCTTGTTCGATCAGCCTGCTCTTCACTTCATTTATGCTCGCGGCATGGTCGAGGACGGAATAGGTTCTGATGAGAAACGAACTTGATCGCAATTTCTCCCCGGTTAAGAGAGTCTTCTGCCTATCTTGATGCAATAAACTCAGACCATCAAAAGTTTTCAGAAATTCTGGAATCATTTTTGAATAGTACATTGAGCCATCAAGGTCGTAAATCCACTTTGATGGCAACTGAGCTACATCTACTGTCCTTGATAGGTCCTTTCTTGCTATTATTCTTTCCATAGATGGCAAAGTCACGACACTCTTTTGGAACCTTCTTGCTCCGCCCAGATATGTGCCGATTCTTTTCAGCTCTCCCGATAGGGATACATACTCAACCTCCCATTCTTCAGGTATCAGCTCCATGGGGAATAGTGCTGGAAGATCGAAGGAAAATGTGTCACACCGATACTGCTTTATAACTTCTAGTGGATTTGGTGAAAGATCGGTGAAATTCCAGCTTTCACCTCCCTTCTTCCTTGACGGGTCTGAATGGATTGCATCCACGTTTCCCAGCTTTCTAACGACTTCGGAATCCAGTGCATCCCCTAACACGATTTCCAGATTCTTAGTACCTGCAGTCTCAGCATTTTTTCTTAACGATTCGGTTCGTTCCACATCAATTTCGACTGCAATTACCCGTTCCGAAACTTCTGCAAAACTCAGTGCCTGAATACCGATACCTGCCCCAAGATCTGCAACTGTTTTAGTTTTGAGTCTCTCCGCCTTGTATCTTGCTATGGCCTGAGGAGTGCTCATTCTGAAACCTTCCTCATCGTAAGAGACCGTTCCCCTCAGTTCCTTCTTCACTTCAGTCATGGCGTTCCTTCAAAATTGACATGAGAAATTTCAGACAAATATATTTCTTGGATACTGGAAGGTGGAAATTGATAGCTAATCAAAGGATCAAAAAGAGCCAATGGTTCCAAGCTTCTACTCTCTTGATTGTTCTCTCTCATCATCCATGGTACCTGTCAATTTAACAAAGCCTTCAGAAATGGATTCCTTGATGTTCTTTATTCCGTAGACTTCGAGGAAGCACTT